>NZ_JBHWGD010000177.1:0-6825 GCF_042733235.1 Kitasatospora sp. NPDC059722 | reverse complement strand
CTGCCGGGCGGGGTGCGCCGTCACGGCCTCGGTGAGCTCGGCGACGAGCTCGCCGCCGCGGCCCTGCCGGCACAGGCCGTCGGCGAGCCGGTCGAGGGCGCGCAGGCGCAGGTCGGTGACGTACGGGGAGGTCCGGTCGCGCAGCAGGGCCGAGCCGCAGTCGGTGAGGGCCGGGCCCTGGAACAGGTCGAGGGCGGCGCGCAGCAGCGGGAGCGCCGGGTCGGCGGACGGGCCGTCGGGGGACGGGCCGTCGGCGGCTCGCTCGTCGTCCAGGACGTGCGGGTGGTACGGCGCTTGCGGGTGGTACGGGCCGAACGAGCCGTGCCGGCCGTCCGGGTGCAGGACTCCGGCGCGTTCGCAGAGGCCGGCGAAGCGCACCAGGTCCACCCGGTCGGGCTCCCCGGTGAGCACGTAGCCGGCGTCGCGGGTGCCGAGCGCGAGGTGCCCGCCGCCGTGGTCCGCCGTGGGCTCCTCGCCCAACGCCTGGCGCAGCACGGCGACATGGCCCTGCAGCGCGGCCCGGGCGGTGGGCGGCGCGGCGCCGTCCCAGACCAGTTCGATCAGTTCCTCGGTGGCCACGACCCGGTTCAGCCGGACGGCGAGCGCGCTGAGCAGGGCGCGCCGCTTGGGCGCCGAGGGCGTGACGAGCGTCCCGTCGTCGCGCCGGACGGCGACCGGTCCGAGCAGGTCGATGCGCATGCGGCCCCTCGTCTGGCTGATCGGCTCGTTCGCCGGCGGGTGGATCGTCTGCGGGTGGATCGAGTCGTCCGAGGATAGGCCCGATCGCCCGGCCTGCGCACCGGTGCGGGTTCCGCCGATTCATGCCATCATGATCGCTTCTCGCCCGGTTCGGCCTTGATCCGTTCGGTTCCGTTCGGTTCCGTTCGATCACCCGCCGGGACCGGACGAATTCGGGCAGTACACTGCTCCACCCCGGGACCGACCGGCCCGGGAGTCGTGGGGCGAGGTGGGGCGGCGCGTGGGGATTCGACTCCTCGGTCCGGTGGAGCTGGGGACCGGGGGCGGCGGGTTCGTCGCGGTCCAGGGCGCGCAGCGGCGGGCCGTGCTCGCGCTGCTCGCACTGCACCTCGGGCGGGTCGTCGGCGTGGACGCCTTCTGCGAACTCCTGTGGGACGACTGGCCGCCGGCCAGCGCGCGGGCGGCGCTCCAGGGCCACGTCGCCGCGCTGCGCAAGCTGCTCGCCGCCGGGCCCTTCGTGCTGCACACCCGTGCGCCCGGCTACCTGCTGACCGGGCCGGCCGGCCTCGTGGACGCCCTGCGCTTCGACGAGTTGGTGGCCCGCGCGGGCGCGCTGGCGGAAGCGGCCGACGGCGCGGCCCTCACCACGGGCGGCGCCGCGCTCGCCGAGGCGATCGCACTGCTGGAGCAGGCGCTGCGGCTGTGGCGCGGTCCGGCGCTCGCCGACCTGCCGGACACGGCACTGCGCGGCACCGTCGCGGGCCGGCTGGAGCAGGCGCGGACCGCGGCCCTCGTCTCCTGGGCGGCACTGCGGCTGCGCCAGGGCACCGGCGCCGCGGCCGTGCCGTCGCTGGAGCAGAACGTGCGCACGAACGGGCTGCGCGAGGAGGTGGCGGCGCTCCTGGTGCGCTGCCTCCACCAGGCCGGACGGTCCGCCGACGCGCTGCGGGCCTACCACGAGGCGCGCACCCGGCTCGACGGCGAACTCGGCATCCGGCCCGGCCCCGCACTCCAGGCGGCACTCGCCGAGGTCCTGGCCGAGGACGACGCCGCCGAGGCCGGCCGGCGGGTGGACGAACCGCCGGCTTCCGCCTCGACCACCGATGACGGCACCCCCGTGCCCCGCCGACTCCCCCGCCGCCCGCTCGACTTCGTCGCCCGCGAACCCGAACTGCGCTGGCTGGACCGCGAATGCGGCCCCGACCGCACCGGCGACGGCCTCGCCCTCGTCGTCGGCCCGGCGGGCGCCGGCAAGAGCGCGCTGGCCCTCACCTGGGCGCACACCGCCGCCGACGGCTACCCCGACGGCCAGCTGCACGCCGACCTGCGCGGTCTCGACCCGGCCGGACCGGCCGACCCCGGCGAGACGCTCGGCGCTTTCCTGCGCGCGCTGGGCGTCGACGAACCCGCCCTCCCCGCCGACCGGGCCGGGCGCGCCGCGCTCTACCGCACCCTGACCCGGGACAAGCGCCTGCTCGTCGTCCTCGACGACGCGGCCGACGCCGACCAGGTCGCCGACCTCCTCCCGCACGGCCCCGGCTGCGCCGCCGTCGTCACCGGCCGAAACCCCCTGGAGGGCCTGGTCGCCGCCGAGGGGGCGGCCCTGCTGCGCCTGGCCCCGCTGCCCGGGTCCGACGCGCTGCGCCTGCTGGAACAGGTGCTGACGCCCAGTCGCGTGCGGGCCGAACCGGAGGCCGCCGCCCGGCTCGCCGCGCTCTGCGACCACCTGCCGCTCGCCCTGCGGATCGCCTCCGCCCGGCTGGCCGCCCGACCGGACTGGACGATCGCCGCACTCGTCGCCGACCTCGCGGACGAGCCCACCCGGCTGGCCGTCCTGGAGGGAGACGGCACGCTCGGCGTCTCCGGCGAACTGCTCCGCACCCACCGTCGGCTGTCACCGGACGCGGCCGAGTTGCTGGCCGTCCTGGCCGCCCACCCGGCCCCCGAGGTGGACGTCCTCGCGAGCGCGGCCCTGCTCGGCACCGACCCGGCCACCGCCCGCCGGGCGCTCGGCGAACTCACCGCCCACCACCTGCTGACCGGCACCCCGCACGGGCGGTACGGCCGGTCCGGCCTCGTGCGGCTGTTCAGCGCGCACCTGCTCGGGCGACGGCCGGAGGCGGACCGACAGCTCGCCGCGGAACGGCTGCTGGACTACTACCTGGAGGCCTCCCGCGCCTGCGCCGAGCACCTGGAGCCCGGCCAGGAGACGTACGGCGGGAGCGTCCACCACCCGCCGGCCCTGCCCGCGCCCGCCGGGCCCCGGGCCGCGATCGACTGGTTCCGGGCCGAGGAGCCGACCGTCCGCGCGCTGGTCGCCTCCGCCGGCCGCACCGACCCGGCGCGCGCCTGGCGGCTGGCCGCCGCCAGCGAACCGCAGTACTACGCCGCCGGGCTCTTCACCGAGTGGCTGAGCTGCATGACGGCGGGCCGGGAGGCCGCCGAGCGGTGCGGCGACCGGGTGGGCACCGCACGGTCCGGCGTCGCGCAGGCGAGCGCCCTGCTCGGCCTGCGCCGCTACCAGGAGGCGGTCGACCGCGGCCGCAGGGCCCTCGCCGACACCCGCCCCGAGGACGGCGCCGTCCACCTGCGGGCGCTCAACGCCCTCGCGGTGTCCAGCGCCCTCGTCGGCCGCGCGGACGAGGCCACCGCGCTCGGCGCCGCCGCGCTCGCCCACGCGACCGGCAGCGGCGAACCCCACCGCCTGTCCGCCACCCTCGCCCACGGTTCCCAGGTCAGCCTGCTGGTCGGCGACCGGGAGGGCGCCCTCCGGCAGGCCCGCGAGGCCCGCAACCTGCTGCCCGGGTCGACGGTGACGATCTGCCACCTCTGGTCGATGCTCACCGAGGCCCACGCCCTCCAGCCGGTCGCCGACGAGGAGGCCTGCGAGATCGCCTGGCGCCGCGCGCTCGCCGCCTGCGAGGAGGCCGGGCTGCTGCACCTGCTCGCCCTCGCGGAGCAGTCCTACGCCGCCTTCCTCGCCGGCCGCGGCCGGTCGCCGGAGGCCGTCGAGCGGCTCCGGGTGGCACTCGACCGCTACCGGGCGGACGGCCGGCTCCCGTCGTCCATGGGCGGTTTCGTCAGTGCGATCGAGGAACAGCTGGACGCGCTGACGCACCGCCGTTCCTGACGCATCATCGTCAGTTCAGGACCGTCAGTTCAGCGCGGCCTTGGCGACGCGCCCGCGGTCGACCGCCTTCGGGGCGTACCCGTGCTCGGCCGCGAGGACCGGGCGCATCGCGCGGATCGCGTAGAAGTTGCGGGACTTGACCGTCCCCGGCGGCACCCCGAGCTTCGCCGCCGCCTCCACCACCGACCGGTCCTTGAGGTGCAGTTCGACCAGCACCTCGCGGTGGTGCTTCTGCACCCGTCGCAGCGCCAGGGCGATGTCCCGGGAGGCCACCACCCGCTCGTACGGGTCCTCGGCGACCGGCCGGTCGTCCACCGACTCGCCGAGCGCCTCGGGCGCCCGCGAGGCCGCCATCCGGTAGTGGTCGATGGCGATCCGCCGGGCCACCGTGAACAGCCACGGGCGGCTGTGCTCGGGCCCGGCCTTCAGCGCCTCCGGGTTCTGCCAGGCGCGCAGCAGGGTCTCCTGGAGGATGTCCTCGGCCTTGCCGCGGTCGCCGCGCGTGGTGCGCAGCAGGACGTTCAGCAGGTAGCCGCCGTGCAGCCGGTGGATCTCGGCGAGGTCCTGGGGGTCGAGGGTCGGTCGCCCCGCCCCCTTCGCGGTGGTCTCCGTGGCGGGCTGCACGGTGGCCTCCGCGGCGGGAGCGGGCCGGGCTTCGGACTCTGCGGGCTGCTGGACGCCGGGGGCGTTCGGGGCGACAGGCTGCTGGGACACGCACTACCTCACAGAGCGGTCGGGGTCAGGGGACAGTCCGACCGGATCCCCCCGGCGGCTGTGACCACAGGCTGTCAACGGCCGCCAAGGATGCGCCAACTCCGCGCCAACGTCGGCCCCCGTCCCCTTCCCCCACGAGGGCGGTCCGCCCTCAGGCCGCGTCCCGCTCCTCGTTGAGCGCCCGGACCAGGTCCTGCACGCCGTCCTCGCCGCGGTGCTCGATCAGCACGGCGACCCACGTGGTGAACCGCTCCCGCTCCTCGGCCGACCAGCCCGGCGCCGAAGGGTGCTCGTCCACGACCATCGCCGCCGCGAGCTCCAACAGCCCCGGCGACGACACCGGCCGCCAGCGCCCCGACGGCAGCCCGTTCAGCGCCACCCGCCGGGCGACGGCGATCACGTCCTCCGCCGCGCCCGGCGGCACCGCCAGCGCCGGCGGCCCCGGCACGGCCCGCGCACCCTCGGCCAGCAGTGCGGCGATCAGTTCACGCGGTTCCGCGCGCTCGGTTCCCATGTTTCGTCGTCCTCCCCCGTCCCGCGTCCGGGACTCGCTCCGTCGTTCCTTCGGGGCCGCCCGGAACCGGCCGGACGTGCCCCGGAGACGGTACCGACTGGTAGCCCGGTCCGGTCGGGGGTTTGCGGACAGCGGAACCCGCCCGGCCGGGCCTGGTCGCCGCCCGGCCGGCGGCTGGGCTCCGCGTCCTAGAAGGTGGTCCAGTCGTCGGCGTCCGGGGTGCCGAGCGTGCGGATCCGCTCGCCGTCGCGGTCGTCGAAGGTGTCCTTGGCGATCGTGAACGACCTGCCGTCGGGCCGCAGGCCGTACAGCACGACCTGCTCCTTGCCGATGCCGGTCAGCGACAGCCGCTCGCACTGGTGCGGTGCGACGACGTGCGTCGAGAAGCCGCCCCGCTTCGGGAACACCGCGTACGACGGGTAGGTGCCGCCCGAGCACAGGACGAAGTTGTCGCCCGGCTGGGCCGGGATGCCCGGAGTGACGGGGACGCCCGGCTGGGCCGGAATCCTCGGCACCGCGGGGACGGTGGCCGCCTGCGCGGCGGTGACTCCGGTGAGGCCGACCAGGCCGGCGGCCGCGAACAGCAGGCCGGCGGCACGGGTGGTGGTGCGCATGGGGTTCCTCCAAGCGTGGTCGGGACGCACGGTGCGCCCTGACCAGCTCAACGGGCCTCCCACTGAACGGGGTTCAGTACCGGACCGGCGGGCACGGCCCGCACGCCCGGAGGAACCCGTTGCCGTACCCGCCGCGCACCCGCCGCGCACCGGCCGCTGAACCCGCCGCGCACCGGCCGCCGTAGTTCCGGCTGGGCGGGCCGGCCCGGGGCGGGCGGAGGGGCGGCCCCTGCGGCGCACCGACGAACCGGGAGGGACACCCGATGGCCTACTCCGACGGCACACATCCGGGCTTCCAAATCCCTTGGACCGAACTGCTGTCGGGCCCTGGAGCGGACGCCTGCCCGGACTACACTCCGGCCGAGTGGCCGGAGCCGGTACAGGTGCAGGTGCAGCTGCCCGAGCCGGTGCCGGAGCCGGAGCCGACACCAGTCCCGATACACCGCCCTCCGGCCGCCCCCGCGCCCCGACCGCACGTTCGCCGAACACTGTTCCGCGAGTCGGCCGACCCCCGGCAGCAGATCGAGCGGGTCCGCGCCCCGCTGCTCGCCTGCCACCGCGTCGCGTTCCTCGGCACGCCCGCCGCCCCCGGCGACGCCTCCGCCGGACTCCCGGTCGCACTCGGCGCCCAACTGGCCGAGCACCGGTGCCACCAGGTGGCCGTCCTCGACCTCGCGCCGCCCCGGCCGGACGCCGCCGCGCCGACACCGCCGCACGCGCTCAGCGCCCTGCTCACCGCCGCTCCCCTGCCGGACGCGTTCCGGCACGTGGGCGGCCGGCTGGCACTGCTGACGGCCCGCCCGGAGCACCCGTACGCCGACCACCGGCAGTCCCTCGCCGACCTCGGCACCCACTACCCCCTCGTGCTCGCCGACGCCACCGGCGCCGGCGACGATGCCCGGCAGGCGGTGGTGGCGGCGGCCGACCAGGTGGTGATCCGCGCCGATGCCTCCGTCGCCGGGGCCCGCACCGCCTCCGCCCAGCTGGACCGGCTCGCCGCCGAGGGCCGCGGCGACCTGGCCCGGGGCGCGGTCGTGGCCTTCACCCCGGCGCGGGGCGGGGGGGGCGGGCCCCCCCCCCGCCCCCCCCCGGCGCCCCCCCCCCCCCCGGGGGCCGCCCCCCCGGTCACGGGGCGCCCCCCGGGGCGCGCTGGT
>NZ_JBHWGD010000176.1:5255-6995 GCF_042733235.1 Kitasatospora sp. NPDC059722 | reverse complement strand
GCGCCGAGGCGCCACACGGCGAGGACGGCGGCGGCCATGTCGACGGTGCGGGTGAGGCACAGGCCGATGCGGTCGCCGCGGTTCACGCCGGCCCCGGCGAGCAGGGCGGCGAACGTCGAAGCACGCTCGTCGAGTTGACGATACGTCAGATCAGTTCCCGTTCCGTCGGTGACAGCGAGGTGGTCGCCACGGGCCGCCACCTGCGCCGCGAACCGCTCCAGTGCCCCCGTCGGTGCCGTCGGCGCGCTCAGCGGCACGGCCGCCGGCACAGCCGTCGCGGCGGGCCCGGTGAGCTGGCCCTCGGGGTCGTCGACCAGCAACTCCAGCGCCCTGACGTGCTGTTCGGCGATCTCCTCGATCTGGTCCGGGGCCAGCCGGTTGGCGTCGTAGTCGATGCACAGCTGGAGGCCGTCGGTCAGCGGGTTGCGGAAGAACGTGACGGTGAGCGGGACGTCGGCCGGCTCCACGCGGCGGATGGCGGTCAGCTCGCCCAGTCCGCTGAGCAGCTCGGCGTGTTCGCCGTCGCCCATGGTGTCGCGCATGACGTGGAAGTTGTTGAACGTGAAGTTGGTCGTGAACAGGTCGCGGCCGCCGGTGAACTGCCGGATCCGGGCCAGCGGCATCCGGCGGTGCGGCAGGATCCGGGCCTCCGCGTCGAAGACCCGCCGGACGAGGTCGGCGCGGCTGCCCCCGACGGTGCCGACCCGGAACGGGACGGTGTTGAGGAACAGTCCGCGGGCCTCGGTACCGCCGTTCTCCTCCAGTCGGCCGTTGAGCGTGAGCCCGCAGCAGACGTCGTCGAGGCCCGTCTGCGCGGCGATCACCTGGAGGTGCGCGGTGAGCAGGACGGTCTTCTCCGGCACGCCGAGGCGCTTGGCGAGCGCCGTGACCCGCGGGGCCAGGCCCGCCGGGACGTGCGCGTCGCGCCAGCCGTAGCCGTCGACCACGCCGCTCGCGCCGTCGCTGCGCCGCGACGGCCCGGCGGGCGCGGGCGCCTCCCCGGCGCGAGCCGGGAGCTGCGGCGGGGTGCTCCCGGCGAGCGTCTCCGTCCAGAACCGCCGGGCCTCGGGCGAGGCCGAGGCGCGCTGCTCCAGGGCGACGAAGTCGCGGTAGGCCGAGGCCGGGGCGGGGAGTTCGGCCAGGCCGGCGCCGTCCAGGAGCCGGGTGTACTGGAGGAGGATCTCGGTGATCGTCGACCACAGGCTCCAGCCGTCGAGGATCGCGTGGTGCTCCACCATCGTCCACTGGAAGCTGTCGTCGGTGAGCACCTGCGCGGCCAGGCGCAGCATGGGCGGGCGCTCCACGTCGAACGGGCGGCGGCGCTCGCGCTCCATCAGCTCGTCGACGGCCCGCTCCTGCTCGGCCGGGGTGAGGGCCCGCAGGTCCTCGACGACGACCGGCAGTTCGGCCTCGCGGTGCACGAGCTGCATCGGTTCGGCGAAGGTCGCCAGGTCGAAGCCGGTCCGCAGCACGGGGTGCCGGGCGACCACGGACCGCACGGCCCGGTGGAAGGCGTCCTCGTCGAAGCGGTACGGCAGCCGGTAGCTCGCCGCGTTGACGTATGGGAGGACGCGGGGGTCGGAGGCCGTGTGGTAGACCATCCCGACCTGGAGCGCCGCCATGGGGTAGGCGTCGTCGAGGCCGGCCGCGGGGCCGTGGGCGGGGCGCGCCGCGGGGGCGGGGGGGGGGGGCGGGGGCGGGGGTGTGGGCGGCGCGGGGCCGGCGCGGGGGGGCGCGGGG
>NZ_JBHWGD010000176.1:4597-5245 GCF_042733235.1 Kitasatospora sp. NPDC059722 | reverse complement strand
GGGGTCCCCCCCCCGCCCCCCCGGCCGCCCGGGCGGGGGGGCGCCGCCCCCGCCGCCGGCCGCGGGGCCGTCGCCGATCCGGGCCCGGACGGCGGGGGAGAGCAGCTCGAAGGGCTTGGTGCCCGCGCGGTCGCCGGCCGTGTCGGCGGCGGCGGCGAGGCCGGCGAGGGTGCGGTGCTCGTAGATCTGCGCGACGGCGAGGCCGAGCCCGCGCCCCCGGGCGAGGGCGGCCACCTGTACGGCGCGGATGGAGTCGCCGCCGAGGTCGAAGAAGCCGTCGTCCGCGCCGACCTTGTCCACCTGGAGGATCTCGGCCCAGATCTCGGCGAGGATCTCCTCGGCCGGGGTGCGCGGTGCCACGTAGCCGGCGGTGTCGCCGGAGAACTCCGGTGCGGGCAGGGCGGCGTGGTCGATCTTGCCGTTGCGGGTCAGGGGGAGGGCGTCCAGGGTGACGACCGCGGCCGGGACCATGTGGGAGGGGAGGTGGACGGCGGCGAGGTCGCGCAGGTCGTGCGGGTCGGTTCCGTCGGGGCAGGCGGCGTAGGCGACGAGCCTGTCCTCGCGGACGACGACGGTGACGCCGCGGACGGCGGGGTGGCGGGCGGCGGGGGGGGGGGGATTGGCGGGTGTGATTAGGGATCCCGCGGA
>NZ_JBHWGD010000176.1:0-4587 GCF_042733235.1 Kitasatospora sp. NPDC059722 | reverse complement strand
TCGCCCCAGCGCCTCTCTCTTCAGCCGGTCTGTGGGCGGAAGCGTCAGATGACGAAGCGCTCGGCGGTCAGGGCGGGCCGTCCGAGGTAGCCCCGGGCCACGGCGTCGCCGCCGACGTACAGTTCGCCCTGCACGCCCACTGGCACCGGCTCGCCGTACTCGTCCAGGACGAGCGCGCGGTAGCCGGGGAGGGCGCGGCCGATGGGGCTGCTGCTGCTCTCGATCCGTTCCTCGTCCAGGACTTGCCAGGTGACGTGGACGGTGGTTTCGGTGATGCCGTACATGTTGACCAGGACCGGGTGGTCGGGGGCGTGGCGGCGCCACCAGGCGCGCACGGAAGCGAGGTCGAGCGCTTCGCCGCCGAACACGACCAGGCGCAGGCCGAGTTCGCCGGTCGGGTGGCGTTCGTCCTCCGCCACGAGCTGGCGGAACGCGGAGGGGGTCTGATTCAGGACGGTGACGCGTTCGCGGACGAGCAGGTCGCGGAAGGCCGCGGGATCGCGCGTGACCTCGCGGGGGACGACGACGAGCCGTCCGCCGTAGGCCAGGGCGCCCCAGATCTCCCAGACCGAGAAGTCGAAGGCGAAGGAGTGGAACAGCGACCAGACGTCGCGCTCCGACGGCTTCGCCAGGCCCTCGGTCGAGGCCAGGAGCCCGGCGAGGTTGCCGTGGGTGACTTCGACGCCCTTCGGCCTGCCGGTGGAGCCCGACGTGTAGATGACGTAGGCGAGTTCGCCGCCCTCCGGGCGGACGGAGCCGGTGTGGACGGTGTCCGTCGCCTGGGAGGTGTCGAGGGTGCGCCAGGGTCCGGCGGGGATGCGGTCGGCGGCGTCGGTGAGGACGAGCGGGACGCGGGCGTCGCCGAGGACGTATTCGATGCGGCTCGCCGGGTTGTCCGGGTCGACGGGGACGTACGCTGCGCCGAGGCGCCACACGGCGAGGACGGCGGCGGCCATGTCGACGGTGCGGGTGAGGCACAGGCCGATGCGGTCGCCGCGGTTCACGCCGGCCCCGGCGAGCAGGGCGGCGAAGTTCGAGGCACGCTCGTCGAGTTGGCGATATGTCAACTCCAGGGTGCCGTCGCTCACCGCGACGCTGTCACCGGCCGCGGCCACCTGCCCGGCGAACCGCTCCGCCGCCGACGGCCGCACCGCGGGCAACGACGCGTCCGTGCCGGCCCGTTCGAGCACCCACCGCCGCTCGGCCCCGTCCAGCACCGGCAGTTCGCCGATCGGGCGCCCCGGCCCGGCCAGCGCCCCGGTCAGCAGCAGCTGCCAGCGGCGGGCCACGGCCTGCGCCGTGGTCCGGTCGAACAGGTCCTCGGCGTACTCCAGCACCCCGCTCAGACCGGCCGGTCCGCCGTCCCCGTCGCGGTGCTCGGTCACGCCCAGGCTCAGGTCGAACTTGGCGGAGCCCGCCTCGAAGGGCTCGTCGGCGACCTCCAGGCCAGGGAGGACCAGGCCGCCGTCCCCGCCGGCCTCCAGTGCGAAGCTCACCTGGAACAGCGGGTTCCCGCCCGCAGTGCGGGCGGGGTTGACGGCCTCGACCACCCGGTCGAAGGGGACGTCCTGGTGGGCGATCGCGGTCAGGGCCGTCCGGCGCACCCGCTTCAGGAGCTCCGCGAACGTCGGGTCGCCGGAGCAGTCGAGCCGGAACACCAGGGTGTTGACGAAGAACCCGACGACCTCCTGCAGGTCATCGTCGGTCCGGCCGTCCACCGGCGAGCCGATGGGGAGGTCGGTGCCCGCCCCGAGCCGGCTCAGCAGCGCCGCGAAACCCGCCTGGAGCACCGTGAACAGTGTGACCCGGTGCTCGCGGGCCAGCCGGGCCAGCCCGCGGTGGGTGTCGGCGTCGAGCTCGAAGTGCACCGTCCCGGCGCGGGAGGGGCTTGTCGTTGAGGAGTCGGCCCGGGAGGAGCCGGCCCGGGCGGACCCGGCCGACTGCGGCCACGGGCGGTCGCGGGGGAGCCGCAGCTCCGGCGGCGCTCCGCGCAACTCCTCCCGCCAGTAGTCGAGTTGCCGCGAGACGAGGCTGTCGGGATCGTCCTCCGCGCCCAACGACCGCCGCTGGCGCACCGCGTGGTCCGTGTACTCCGTCGGCAGGGCAGGCCACTCGGGCGCGGCGCCGGCGCGGCGCGCGGCGTAGGCCGTCCCGAGGTCGCGGTCCACCAGGCCGACGGACCACCCGTCCGCGGCGATGTGGTGGATCACCAGCGCCAGCACGTGCTCCTCGGGGCCGGTCGCGAACAGCCAGGCCCGCACCGGGAGTTCGGAGGTCAGGTCGAAGTCGTGCCGGCAGGCCCGGCCGATCCGCTCGGCCACCTCGCCGGAGCCGCACTCGGCGAACTCCACCGCGAACCGCGCGGCGACGTCACCGGTGGCCACGACCTGCTGGCACGGTTCTCCGGCGACCTCCGGGAAGACCGTCCGCAGAGCCGCGTGCCGGCGCACGACGTCGCCGACCGCCGCCGTCAGCGCCGTCCGGTCCAGCCGCCCGGTGATCCGGACCACCCGGGGCATGTTGTATCCGGCTCGGAACTCCCCGAGCCTGGAGAGGAACCACAGCCGCTGCTGCGCCAGGGACAGCGGCAGCCTGCCGGTGCCCGCCGCGGCGGGTGCGTCCGGCCCGGCGGGAGCCGGGACGGGGGTCGACCCGTCCTCCGGGGTGTCCAGACCACGAGACATCTCGATGTACCTCCTCACTCCGTCCCGACCGACCGTTCCTAGGCGCTGCGCAGGCTCTTGGGCCGCATGTCGGTCCAGTTCCGCTCGATCCACTCCAGGCACTCGGGCTTCTTGCCGCGCGCGCCGGCGTCCCGCCAGCCGACCGGGTTCTCCCGGTCCTGCGGCCAGATCGAGTACTGCTCCTCGTCGTTCACCACGACCTTGTAGTCCAGGTCCAGTTCGTCGTTCGACATGCCAGCCTCCACGGCCTTCAGAGGGAATAGGGATGGGTGTGCTCGCGGTGGGACGGTCAGGCCGACAGGTGGCGGGCGAGTTCCGCGACCGTCGGGTGGAGCTGGACGTCGACCGGCCTGAGCGCGATGCCGAGCCCGCGCTGCACCCGGAAGGCGATCTGCACGGCGCGGATGGAGTCCCCGCCGAGGTCGAAGAAGTCGTCCTCCAGGCCGACCCGGTCGACCTTGAGGATCTCCGCCCACACCCGGGCCAGGCCCTCCTCGACGGGGGTGCGCGGTGCCACGTAGCCGGCGGCGTCGCCGGAGAACTCCGGTGCCGGCAGGGCGGCGCGGTCGATCTTCCCGTTGGGGGTCAGCGGCAGCGTCTCCAGGACGACGAACGCCGAGGGGACCATGTACGCGGGCAGGTGCACGGTGGCGAAGTCGCGCAGCTCGCGCGGGTCGGTCCCGTCCGGGCAGGCCGTGTAGGCGACGAGCCGGCGGTCGCCGGGGGTGTCCTCGCGGACGACGACGGTGACGCCGCGGACGGCGGGGTGGCGGCCGACGGCGGCGGCGACTTCGCCGAGTTCGATGCGGAAGCCGCGGATCTTGACCTGGTCGTCGTTGCGGCCGAGGTATTCGAGCTCGCCGTCGGCGGTCCAGCGGGCGAGGTCGCCGCTGCGGTAGAGGCGGGCGCCGGGCACGTCGGTGAAGGGGTCGGGGACGAAGCGCTCGGCGGTCAGGGCGGGCCGTCCGAGGTAGCCGCGGGCCACGGCGTCGCCGCCGACGTACAGTTCGCCCTGCACGCCCACCGGTGCGGGGTTGCCGTCGGCGTCGAGGACGAGTGTCCGGTAGCCGGGGAGGGCGCGGCCGATGGGGCTGCTGCTGGTCTCGATCCGTTCCTCGTCCAGGACTTGCCAGGTGACGTGGACGGTGGTCTCGGTGATGCCGTACATGTTGACCAGGACCGGGCGGTCGGGCGCGTGGCGGCGCCACCAGGCGCGCACGGAGGCCAGGTCGAGCGCCTCGCCCGCGAACACGACCAGGCGCAGAGCCAGTTCGTCCCGAGGATGCTGCTCCTCCGCGGTCACGAGCTGGCGGAACGCGGACGGTGTCTGGGAGAGCACCGTGACGCGTTCGCGGACCAGGAGGTCGAGGAAGGCCGCGGGATCGCGCGTCACCTCGCGCGGGACGACGACGAGCCGTCCGCCGAAGGCGAGGGCACCCCACATCTCCCAGACCGAGACGTCGAAGGCGAAGGAGTGGAACAGCGACCAGACGTCGGAGTCCGACAGGCCGACCGTCTCCTCGCCCGCGGCGAGCAGCGTGGCGAGGTTCCCGTGGGTGACCTCGACGCCCTTCGGTGTGCCGGTGGAGCCCGAGGTGTAGATGACGTAGGCGAGTTCGCCGGCCTCCGGGCGGACGGATCCGGTGTGGACGGCGTCCGTCGCCTGGGTGGTGACGAGGGTGCGCCAGGTGCCCGCGGGGATCCGGCCGACGGTGTCGGGGTCGGTCAGGACGAGCGGGACCCGCGCGTTCCCGAGGACGAATTCGAGCCGGGCCGCCGGATAGTCGGCGTCGACGGGGACGTACGCGGCGCCGAGGCGCCACACGGCGAGGACGGCGGCGGCCATGTCGACGGTGCGGGTGAGGCACAGGCCGATGCGGTCGCCGCGGTTCACGCCGGCCCC
>NZ_JBHWGD010000175.1:0-7024 GCF_042733235.1 Kitasatospora sp. NPDC059722 | reverse complement strand
GATGGGCTCCAGGAAGACGGCGGCGCGGGCCGCGGGGCGGGGGCATGAGCCCGGCCACCAGGGCCGGCCCCGCGCCCGCCCCCCCGCGACCGACCATCGACGCCGCCACGGCTGAAGGACCGGCCGGCCGGACCGGGGTCGTCATCGGTGCCGGCGGCCGTCCGGTGACAGCCTTCCGCGCCGCGACCGACCCGCGCGTCGCGGCCGCCGTGCGCCGGCTCAGTGAGCTGCACGCCCCGCTCGAGTCGCCCTGACCACCCGGGGCATTCCGGATCACCCATCCGGTTAGGATGGCCGGATGCCGACCCCGCGCCCAACTCCGACGACGCCGCCGCCGCTGCTGCGCAAGGACGCCGCCCGCAACTGGGAGCAGATCGTCGCCGTCGCCCGCGGCCTCGTCGACCGGGGCGAGCCGCTCCACCTCAACGACATCGCGCGCAGGGCCGGGCTCGGCGTCGGCACCGTCTACCGGCACTTCGCCACCCCCGAGGCGCTGCTGGAGACCGTCGCCGCGCCGTGCTTGGAGGGCCTGGTCGCCCACGGCGAGCAGGCCCTTGCGGCTGCGGACACGGACGCGGACGCCTGGTCGGCACTGGAAGGCTTCCTGTACCGCACCGTCGAGGCCCAGGTCACCGACGCCTCCCTCACCCCGGTCACCGCCGCCGCGACGGACGCCCTGCCGCGCACGACCGAGCTCAAGGCGGCGCTGTTCGCGGCCGGCACCGCGCTCCTGCACCGCGCCCACGAGGCCGGGGTCGTCCGCCGCGACGTGACCGCCGCCGACCTCGTTCCGCTCATGTGCGGCGTCGCCCACGCGGTCGACGTCCACCACACGACCGCCCCCGCCTCCGCACGCTCCAACCGCCTCGGCACCGCCCACCGTTACCTCGCCGCGCTCCTCGGCGGCCTGCACGCGTAACCACAGCGCCAACCACACCGCGCGGCGGAACGCAAGCGGAGTTGCCCCCGTCGGTGCCCGATGAGCTAATGGAAGCGTGCGCGTACGTCCCGTCCCGTCCGACCAGCACCCACCCAGCACCCACGGGAGCACGTCATGACCGACGGACCGGTCGCCGAGGCCGTCGCGACGCTGGCCGGGCGGCGCGGCCGGGCCTTCGTCGTCGAGCTGTCCGAGGCGGCGAAGCCCGTCCTCATGGGCCTCGCCCAGCGCCCGGAGGGGCCGCCGCCGAAGCTGCGGCCCGTCTTCGCGCACGGGCTCGCGCCCGCCGAGGTCGCCGACGGGACCTTCGCCGAACTCTTCCGCGCCGCCGGGCTCGCCGTCCTCGCATCCGGCGACATGCCGCTGTCCCTCACGGAGTCCGCCGCGGACGGCAGCCCGATCGAGCTGCCGGCGCGGTGGCTGGTGGTGGGCGCTCACTCGTAGGCGCCCGGCGGTAGAGGCGCCGGGCCGTAGGGGCGCTCAGCCCAGGTGGAGGGCGGCCATCGCCTGGTCCGCCATCTTCGACTCGCCCAGCGGGTTGGGGTGGACGAGCGCGAGGCTCGTGCTGAAGAACAGCGGCTCGATCCACCGCGTGCCGACCGGCGCGCAGGCGTCGTGGCCGTTCGACACGGCGCTCATGTCGACGTAGGTGGCCCCGGTCGCGGCAGCCGCCTTCTTGACGGCCTGGTTCAGGTGGGTCTGGAGGTCGCGCAGGTACGGGACGTCGCCCGAGGCGAGCGGCATCTTCGGGTAGCAGGACGGGTCCGCCGTCGCCGGGACGATCCACGGGTAGCCGAGGATCGCGACGCGCGCGTGCGGCGCCTTGTTCTTCACGGCGCGCAGCGCGGCCTCGACGGCCGGGCCCGTCTTGGTGTCGATCGTCCGGTTGAAGCTGTCGCCGTACGCGTCCTTGCACGGGCTGCCGAAGCCGGCGGTGAGCACGCCGAGGCTGCCGCAGGCGAGGATCGAGCTGATGAAGGTGCTGTTGTCGTTGCCGCCGATCGTCAGCGTGACGACGTCGGTGTTCGCGCCGACGGCGGCGAGCTGGGGCGCGACGCCCGGGTACTGGCCCCCGGCGAAGTCCTTCGTCTGGGCGCCGCCGCAGCTGACGTCCGTGAGGCGGGCGCCGGTGCGCGCGGCGATGAGGTGCGCGTAGTTCTTCGTCGAACGGGCGCACAGCAGCGGTGCGGTGGGGTCGAGCGGGAAGTTGCCGGAGGCGGCGCTGTAACTGTCGCCGAGGGCTATGTAGCTCACCGGGCCCTCGGCGGCCGCCGGACTGGCCGCGACGAGGGCGAACCCTGCGGCGGCGGCAACGGCGACGGCGGACACGCGGGACGCGGCAGCACGGAGCGGCATGGGGGTGCTCCTTCGGTGGGGGGTATCGTGCCGCACCCCGGGGGGTGGCGTGGGGACGGCACGAACTGCGGCTCGCTCAACTCCCCCGGTGGGACGGGGTTTCGTTGGCATGTCCTCGAAGTTACCGACGGGTTAGACGGGGCGTCAATAAGGAGGACGCACCCCTTTCGTCCCGTCGCCCCCGCCCGGTGATCCCCTCCGCCCGCTCCCCCCGGTGGCCGTCAGCCGTTCGCCGCCGGACGGCGCGTCACGGGGTCGTCCGGACCGGGAAGCCGGTCGCGCGGCCCTGGGCCTTCAGCCAGGTGAGCACCTGGTCGAGGGCCTCGACGGTCTGCTGGCGGTCGCCGCCGCCGTCGTGGAACAGGAGGGTCGGACCGTTGCCGATCTCCTTCTTGACCGTGCCGACGATGGCGGCGGTGCCGGGCTTGTCGAAGTCCTTGGAGTCGATGTTCCAGCCGAGCGGACGCATCCCGTTCGCGGCGGCGATGCGCCGGCTGTCGGGCGTGAACGCACCGCCGGGGGCCCGGTAGTACAGCACCTGGGCACCGCCGCCGGCGGCGTCCTCGATCATCTTCTTCGCGTCCAGGATCTCCTTCTGCTGGTACGCGACGGGCTTCTTGTCCATGGAGGTGTCGTGGTCCACGGTGTGGTCGCACAGCCGGTGGCCTGCCGCGATCACCTCCTTGACCAGGTCGGGGTGGGCCTTGGCCTGCGGTCCGATCATGCAGAACGTCGCCTTCACGCCGTGCCGCTTGAGCACGTCGAGGACCTTCGGGGTCCACACGGGGTCGGGGCCGTCGTCGATGGTGATGTTGACGGCGTTGCCGCCCGCCTCGGAGGCGTGGGCTATGCCGTCGGATATCCCGCTCTGCTGCTGCGTACCGCCGTCGCCGCCCTGGGCGCTGCCGTCACTGTTGTGGCCGTCGGTGGTGGCGCCGCCGCCCTGCTCCCGGGCGACGTTCTGCTGAGGGGAGTGGAGCGACCCGGTCACCGTCGGAACCGCCCAGGCCGCCGCCACCACGGCGA
Source organism: Kitasatospora sp. NPDC059722 (assembly GCF_042733235.1). Lineage (NCBI taxonomy): Bacteria > Bacillati > Actinomycetota > Actinomycetes > Kitasatosporales > Streptomycetaceae > Kitasatospora > Kitasatospora sp. NPDC059722. The sequence goes on along the minus strand of NZ_JBHWGD010000175.1, from coordinate 3,702 downwards.
CGGCCCCTACCGCGAGGGTCACCCGCGACCGGTTGCCCATACTCCCCACGCGCGCCTTGATGTCCATCAACGACCACTCCCCCCGACTGCCGGTTGCAAGCTCTCCGATGACCATGACGTGAACCGGACCGGAAGAGGTTCCCGCAGTTCGACGCGCGTAGTGGGAATACGGACGGACAGGACGCGCAGGTCGCGGGTACCGGGCAATCCGTTGGCCCCCGGCCGACCGGCCCGACTAGCCTGACCGGAACGGTGGACGGACGGGGGCCGGTCATGGAGCGCAAGTCGCCTCAGCAGAAGAAGCTGCTGAGCTACCTCAAGGACGGACGCAACAACTACGGCGAGAACGACAAGAGTTCACGCAAGAACATCCGCAGGAACAAGCGGGCGGTCAACAGCGCCAACCGACGCCGTGAACACCTGGCCCTGGCCGCGTCCACCGGGGCCGACGCGACCGGCGAAGCGGGTACGGACACGATCGATCGTGACCTGCACCGCCACCGCCCCAAGAGGTGGAGGAAGTCGCCCGACCTCCCCCTCGGCAAGGACGTGATCGGCGTACTGGAGCGGCGCGTCCACAAGGGCACCGACGCCGAGGAGCGCGCCCGGGCCCGCATCCGTCGAGTACGCGAACGCCTCGGCGAGGCCGAGCCCTCCTGAACGGACGCCGGCCCGGTCGACGGTCACGTCGGGCCCGGCGGTCCGTTGCTTGTGTGGGGGGATGCGAACGGACCGCCGGGGCGTGCGGGTCGGAAGGGGAGAACCGTCCGCACGGTGGGACCGGACGCGTTCGGGGCAGCCCCATCTTGCAAATCCCCGCACCCTCGCCGCAGACCCTCCAGCCGCGGCGCGGGCCGCGTTCGGTCCCACGCCTCGGAGACCCTGTACGGCCCGGCGGATAACACTTTTTTTCTTCTACGACCTTTCTCGCCGCCGCCTACGCCCGGCGGCGGGCGAGGAAGAGGTCGATGCCCCCGCCCCGTGCGTCGAGGACCTTCGCGGTCTCGCGAGATCGTCAGTGCCGTGGGCGAGGTCCGCAACGGGCAGGCGCACCTGCACGCTTCCCTCGCGGTGGGCGACGGGCGGGTGGTCGGCGGTCACGTCCGGTGTGCCACCGTCGGACGGCACTTCACGCGCGTGTACCTCCTGCCCACGGCGGAGTGACCGGCCCGTTCACCGCACGAAGACGCCGATGCCGTTCGCAATCGGGCGCTCGCCGCCGTCCAACTGGTTGCGCACCGCGGGACGGCCGGTGGACGGGTCGCGGGTGACCATCGTGGCGGAGCTGCCGCCGTCCAGCTGGACGGCGGTGGTGGCGCCCAGGTCCTTGAGGGTGTCGGCCAGTTCGCGCATCGTCAGGCCCGGGGCGTCGTCGCTGCGGCCGTCCGTGGCGACCAGCAGCAGGGTGTGGCCGCCCCCGGTCAGGGCGGCTGCGGCGCGTGGTTCGCGCCGGCTCGCGTCCTGTCCGGTGAGCGGTCGGCCGTCGAGCAGGATCGGCGAGGCGCCGAGGGCCCAGCGCGGCGGGAGGCCGTCCCGGTCGGCCAGGCGGTAGTCGACCCGGACTCGGTCGCCCTCCCGCAGGCCGCGCAGGTGGCGGGCGCCGGCCTCGCGGCCGAGCAGGACCACCGCATCGTCGGGCACCCGGCCGCTGCCCGGCTCCGGCTGCTCGGAGACCACCCGGCCGTGCCGCACGGTCACCTCGAACGTCTCGCTGCTGCACGGCGCGGCGCGGTGGAGGTCCGTGCCGCAGACGGCGCGGGCGCGGGGGGTGTCACCCCACTCGGGGGTGAAGGCGCCGATGCCGTCCTCCGCGATGGCGTACTGGTTCAGGCCGCGCAGCGGGACCGTCCCCCGCGGGCTGTCCACCGTGCCGCGCAGGTGGAGACGCCCGAGCCGGAGGCGGCCGTCGAAGCCGCCCGCCAGGACGTCCTCGACCGTCCCGCCCGGCGGCAGCGTCCAGCCGAAGCGCTGCGCGGTGGGTACGGCCCCCTTCAGCGGCCGGCCCTGCGCCACCTCCGGGCCGACCGGCGCGCCGGTGGCCGGGACGCCAGGGTGCTGTTCCTCGCTGATGTTGAAGAAGTCGCCGTTCACGGCCGCCACCGCGCCGCGCTCCCCGGCCAGCCGGGTGAGCGGCTCCCGCGCGGCCACCGCGCTTGGGTACAGCAGGCCGACCGACACCCCCGTCCGGTCGAGGTCGACGGTCACCACGTGCAGCCGGGCGGGCCCACGGCCCGTCGGCACCTCCAGCAGGCGGTACGTCACGCCGCGCGCCACCCGGGACCCGTCGGGCGTCGCGGTGGCCGGACCGGCCGGCCCGATCACCAGCAGTGCGGCCAAGGCGAACGCCGGGAACCGCCCTCTCGTGCTTCGCTCCATGCCGGGCATGTCTACCTGCCCGACGTTCGGATGCAGACCGGCGCCGGCGGACTTTCGCCCGAAACGCGGAAGATCAACAACCCAGCGCGGCCGCCAGGGCCTTGGCCTGCTCGGGCGTGATGCCGAGGGCCAGCGGGACCCGGCGCGGGCTGTAGTCGGACGAGCAGACCGGGATCGGGCTGCCCTCGCGGACGCTCCACGCCGGCTGGTGGGCGCTGCCCGGGTCGCCCAGTAGGTGGCCGGCCAGTTCGTCCACCGCCTCGGCCGGGAACCCCACGTCGGCGAGTGCGTTCGCCACGACGCCCCGCGCCTCGGCCGGAGTCTCCGCGTCGCCGAGGGCCGGGAGCAGGAGCAGGAGGCGGCGGGCCGGGTCGGCCAGGCCGTCGGCGCCGTCCTGCGCGCTGCCGGCCAGCTTCACCAGCTCCGGCCAGGACAGGCCGGGGCCGGAGCCGTGCGGGCCGTCCTGGGCGAGGAAGCCGAGGCGGCCCCACGCGGGGTGGTGGACGAGGTAGTCGACGGTGCTCTCGTCCTCCCAGTTCTGCCAGACGACGTACGCCGAGTGCCCGCCGTCGAAGGGCACGCGCAGCGCGGTGCCCGGCGCCTCGGCGTCGCCGAGGCGCTCGATCATCGCCTCGTGGGCGTCCGCGTCGACGCCGCACTCCTCGGCCGTCTCGTCCTCCACGCCGAAGGAGATCACGAAGTGGGCGAACCAGAAGGCGAGGTCGCCGGCGAGGTGCTCCCCCGCGACGACCTCGTCCCCGTCGAGGAACTCGGCGATGGGCATGTGAGCGGCTGTCATGCGACGCAACATAGCGCGCCCGGCCGACAGCCCCACACGTGGGCAAGCCCTACTGCAGCGCGACGATCTGCAGGCTCGCCGTCGAGGCGACCGTCCCGCCGGCGTACAGCGTGTGCCCGTCCGGGCCGACCGCGAAGCCGTTGACGCGTTCCTCGTTGAGCGCCTGGGCCTCGCCCTGGGCGACCGTGTCGGTCGTCGTGTCGAGGACGTACACCGACGGGCCTGCGCCCTCGATGGTGTCGTCGACGACGTAGAGCCGCGTGCCGTCCGGACTCACCTGCGGGTAGCGGAAGTCGACGCTGGTGGTGGTGAGCGTGAAGCGGGCGGTGACGGTGTCCGTGACCGGGTCGATCTCGTCGCCCGCGCCGCCGTTGGCGCCGTTGACGGCGAACAGGCGGGTGCCGTCCGGGCTGAAGGCCAGCTGCGAGTCGTGGCCCGCGGCGGTGCCCGGGACGACGCGCGTCACGGCCGGCGCGGCGCCGGTGAGGTCGAGGTGGACGACGCGCCCGGCGCGGGCGCGCGAGATA
>NZ_JBHWGD010000174.1:4347-7050 GCF_042733235.1 Kitasatospora sp. NPDC059722 | reverse complement strand
TTCGAGCCGCCTTCCAGCGGGCCCTCCGGGCGCTTCGTTCTTTCGTGTTTCCAGCTTATCAGATGTTTTCCGCTCCGTTTTCCGGAGTTTCATTCGTCCGATTCGCTGGTGTCTTTCGGCGCTGTTGCCCCGTCCGACGTTCCAAACTCTAGCCGATCCCCGCTCCGCAAAGCGAATCCGGCCGAAGTCCGAATGCAATCCCGATAAACGCGCACACCGAATACGCACCGAGCCGAACGCGCACATGGCGAGCCCGACCCGCTTCGTACCGGGACGTGGTGTCTTTCGTGGATTTGGCCGCTCCGGGACCGTCCGCGCCGATGCGTGTCCGGTGCTCCCTGTCGAGCGACTCGGGAACACTACTCCGCCTCCACTCCCGAGGCAAAACGGCGGCTACCGTCCGCCGGTCGCCGTGCCGGCCGGGGCGAGCGGCTTCCACCGAGCGCCGGCGGCCGGTCGGCGCAACCCTGGTTGTGAGGCCTGAGTGCGCCGAGATCCGGAGAGGGCCCGATCAGCACCATGACGATTGACGAGACCGCCGAACGGGTGATCCCGCTGCCGCCCGACGTGGTGGCCGGCTATGCGATGGACTGGCGCCACGACGCCGAGTGGACCCAGGGCATCCGCGAGGCCCGGCTGACCCGTGAGGCAGACGAGGGCGGGTTCGGCGTCGGTGCCGAGGTCACCCGTACGGCGCACTTCCTCGGCAAGCGCATCGACTACGTGCTGCGCGTGGCGGAGTACGAGCCGCTGCGGCTGCTGGACATGGTCTCGGTCGCCGGTCCGATGCCGATGCACGTCACCTACCGCTTCGCCCCGCACCCCGGCGGCACCCTCGCCCGGATCCGGGTGCGGGGCGACGCCGGAGGCTACTACCGCCTGGCCGCGCCGATCATGGCGCGCAAGGTCCGCTCGTCCATCGCCAAGGACCTGCGCGACCTCGAACGTCGACTCCGTCCTTCCCGTTGGGCGACTGGATCCGAATAGGTGACCGCGGGCAGGTCCTCGCCGAGTCAGAGGACCTCGGTCTGCTGCGGGGTCACGCAGTGGGAGTACTCGCCGACCTGCACGATGTAGCCCTTCGGGGGCTCCAAGGACGTCGTCCACCAGATCCCGGTGACCTCTCCGACAGCATCCGCCGTCGCACCCGGGGTGTCCGACTCCATACGGATTCGGACGCGGGTTCCCTCGGGCAGGTCGCTGCGATAACGGGGCGGCATGCCGGGATGAAGTCCTCCCCGCGAGACCAGGAACTCCGGCCGCAGCCTCCAGGGGCTGCCGTCCTCGGTCTCCACCGAGTAGAGCGGTCCGACCCGGCCGTCGCGCTCGTCCGGCGCAATGGCACACCCGACGATCACACCACGGCTGCCCACGGTCTCCGGCCCGAGCTGGCCCAGTTCCGGGACGGGCGGGTGCGGCGTCGCCAGTTCCACCATCTCGCCGTAGACCAGCGTGGCCGGCTCGGGCCAGGGAGTCTCGTCCAGCAGCCACCGATGCCCGACCGTCATGAGCCCCTCCCGTTCATGGCCTCGGTGGACCCGCCACACCATATCCGCGAGGCGGTTGGCCGGAGCAGCCCGATCGGCTCTCCGGCCGCACGCTCCCGAGGCCTCGGCCGGCCCGGCGCCGACCACCGTCACGTCGGATCCACTCATTCAGGCAGTCACAAGCGTCCGAAGATCACCCCCGGCGGTATTGAACACGTTCAAAGTGGCGCTACAGTGTTCCTCGACAAGGTTTTGAACGCGTTCGAAACGCGGAGGGGAGTAGTCCCGTGGACTACACAGTCGTCAGCTATGCCGTCTATCTGCCGATCGCCACCGGTGTGACGATCTGGGTGGCCCGCACGCTCAGCCGGAACGGCCGGATCTTCCTGGCGGACGTCTTCGCCGGGGACGACCGGCTCGCCGACGCCGTCAACCACCTGCTCGTGGTCGGCTTCTACCTGATCAACCTCGGGTTCGTCGCGCTCTGGATGCGCAGCGACGAGCGGGTGGGCGACGTCCGGGGCGTCTTCAACGCGCTCTCGTACAAGCTCGGCACCGTGCTGCTGGTGCTCGGAGCGATGCACCTCGGAAATGTCTACGTGCTGAGCCGGATCCGCCGCCGGGGCACGCAGGAGCGCGAGCCGATGGCGCCGTCGCGCCCGCCGGTCCCGGCGCAGGGCCACGTCACACCGGGCCCGGCGTGACCGCCGGCCAGGACGCACCGCCGCCCGTGCGGTGGCTCACCGTGCTCCACGATCCCGCCTGCCCGCTCTGTCGCAGCCTCACCGCCTGGCTGCGCGGGCAGCGGCAACTCGTCCCGCTGGAGTTCGTCGCGGCCGGCTCCGCCGAGGCCCACGAGCTCTTCCCCGGGCTCGACCACGACGCGTCGCTCGGCGAGATCACCGTGGTGGGCGACACCGGAGAGGTGTGGCGCGGCCACCACGCCTTCGTCGCCTGTCTCTGGGCACTGGCCGACCACCGGTCGCTTGCCCGGCGCCTCTCCACACCGGCCGGTCTCCCGCTCGCCCGGGCCGCCGCCTTCGCGGCCGCCCGGATCCGGGCAGTCACCAAGGTGTCGGCGAGCAGCTGTCCGTCGGGAGAGTGTGACGTCCCCGGCTAGGGCCGGGGACGTGAACCGGGGGGGATGGTCACAGGGCCCCCGCCCCTGGGCTGCCCCACAGACGACCGAGGTACCCCGATAGCCCCACCCCACCCC
>NZ_JBHWGD010000174.1:0-4337 GCF_042733235.1 Kitasatospora sp. NPDC059722 | reverse complement strand
GGGCGGCGCGTGCGTGGGGGCCGAGCGGTGCTCCCACTCCAGTGGGGGCGGGTGTTCGTCTGGGCTCTGTCTGTGTGCGCCGCCCCGGGGGGGGGCCCCCCCCCGTGACCGGGGCGGTATGGACAGAGGGCAGCCGCACGAGGGCTGCCCAAGAGACGACCGTGGAACGACGATTCCCCCTCCCGTCCGCCAGGTGATCCGGGCCGCCGGGCGGACGGGAGAAGCGTCAGGTGCCGGACGCCTCGGGCCGGGTCGGCGGCGGGCCTGGGCGTTGGTCCGCCGCCGGGACCAGAGGCGCCGAGACCGGGTCCGCTGGGACTGGGTCCGCCGGAGCCGGGGGTGCCAGGGCCGTGGCCAGTCCCGCTCGGCCGTCGATGGCCAGCTTCCCGTAGACGTTGGTGAGGTGGACCTCCACGGTGCGCAGGCCGACGAAGAGGTGCTGGGCTATCCCGCGGTTGGTCATGCCCTGGAGGGCGAGGTCCGCGACGCGCCGCTCGGTCGGGGTGAGGGCGTTCACCCCGTGGAACGTGCGGGTGCGCGGACGGTCGCCGACGGCGCGGAGTTCCGCGAGTGCCAGGTCCACGAGCGGGGCCGCTCCGCACTCGTCGGCGACGCTGGCGGCCCGTTGCAGGCAGGTGCGGGCCTCGGGCAGTCGCCCGGCCTTCCGGGCGAGGATGCCGCAGTCGACGAGCGCCTGGGCGTACCGCAGGCGTGCGGGTGCGTCTTCGAGGAGGCCGACCGCCTCGCGCAGCAGTTCCAGCCCTTCCACGCCCCCGAGGACCACGCCCAGCGCGGTCAGGGCGGTGCCCACCGTCTCCGGCACTCCCCAGGCCCGCGCCAGTCCGAGCTCCTCCTCCGCCAGGGACCGGGCCGCCTCGCCGCGCCGCAGCGCCGCCTGGACCAGCGCCGCCTCGGAACGCCATGTGTGGAAGCCGGGGCCGGACATCCCGCGGGCGAGTGCTCGTTCACCGCAGCGGAGGAAGTCGGCGAGGCCCTCGTCCAGCCGCCCCTGCGCGACCCGCAGCCGGCCGCGGACCATCAGGACGTGGTCGTTGACCCAGTTGGCGTTCAACTCACCCGCGAGCCCGGCACGTCGGAGAAGATCCTCGGCTTCCTCCGGCCTTCCCCGCCGGATGAGCGAGTCCATCGACGTCGCGGTCGCGAAGACGGCGACGCTGTGCGCTGGCCCGATGTCGATCGCCCGCAGTTCCTCCAGTGCCGAGGCCGCGTCCGCCTGGCTGTCCGCGAGGCGCCCCACCCGTCCCGCCAGGTTCGCGCGCACGCTGAGCGCCTGGAGGCGACCGAGCGCGGAGCCGCGGGCCCGTGCCTGCCGCACGGCGGCGTCCGCGTGCTCCAGCGCCGCCACCGTCTCGCCGGCCGCCCGCAGGGCGACCAGGGCGTCGTAGTAGACGAAGGACTCGTCCGACAGCGGGTCCGCCCCCTCCCCCAGGGCCAGTTCGGCGAGGCTCACGACCTCCTCCGGGCACCGGCCGACCATGGCCGCGCGCAGGCTCAGCAGCGCGGCCAGCGGCCGCCGGACGCCGGTGTCCGGCGCATCGAGGACGTTCAGCTCCATCAGCCGCTCCACGGCGTCCGGGGCGGAGGCCAGGTTGGTCAGGGCGATGTGGATGCGGTCGATCTCCAGGCGCAGGGCGTCGGCGGGGTCCGCCTCCCGGATGTGTTCGCTGGTGCGCCGGAGGACCTCCAGCGCCTCCGGGTAGCGGTCCACGGCCAGCATCGCGCCGGCCAGTCTGCGCGCCACCTCGGTCCGCTCGACCGGGTCCTGGGACAGCCGGAGACTGCTCTCCAGGCTTCGGACGGCCACCGGAACGCTGGAGGCGAGCTCCAGCCGGCCGAGCGAGGCCAGCAGCCCGGCCCGTGACTCCTCTCCGGTCTCCTCCCGCAGCGCACGCCGCAGGTACGCCGCGGCCGCTGCGGTCCGGCCCTCCTCGGCCGCCCCTTCGGCGGCCCGGGCCAGGACCTCCGGTGCCCACGCCTCGCCCCGGGGGCCGGGCAGGAGGTGGACGGCGATCCGCTGCGCCGAGGCACCGCGCGCCCGCAGGAAGCGGGCGGCACCGCGGTGGAGTGCCATCCGCCGGCTGGGCAGCACCGTGGAGGCCACGGCCGCGGCGAGGGCCGCGCAGCCGAAGGCCGTCCCTTCCTCCCCGGCGCGGGTCAGGTACTCGGCCCGCACCAGTGCGTGCAGGGCGTCCGCCAGCTGCGGTTCGGCGAGGCCGGTGGCCTCGACCAGCAGGTCGACGCTCAGATCTGCGCCGGGGCCTGTGCTCGGGCTGCCGATCGGGCCCACGCCGAGGACGGCGGCGGCCGTCGCCACCGTCGCGGCATGCGGCGCCAGTGCCTCCATCCGCGCGAGCACGGCCGGGCCCACGTCGGTCGGGACGTACTCGGTGATCCGTGCCGCCAGGTCCTCTTCGGTGCGCCGAGGGTCGGTGTGCTGCGGGCCGGTGTGCTGCGGGCCGGTGTACTGCAGGTCGGTGTACTGCGGGCCGGTGTACTGCACGTCAGTGTGATGCGGGTCAGCGGCACGGAGTCCGCGCAGCAGGGCGCGGAGCAGCAGCGGGTTGCCGCCGGTGGCCTCCCGGCAGGCCGTGGTCACGGCCCGGCCCGGGTGCCTGCCGAGGACGTCCTCGGCCAGCGCCTCGACCGCGTCCTCGGCGAGGCCGCCCAGCGTCATCCGGTGCCGGAACAGCGGCACGACGTCGGCGAGGACGTCCGTGTTCGCGTGCGTCCCCTCCTCCCCGAGCGTGGCGAGGAGGACCAGGGGCAGCTCGGCACCGCGCCGCAGCACGTAGCGCAGCCAGCGCAGCGAACGGGCGTCGGCCCGCTGGAGGTCGTCGACGGCCAGCACCAGGCGCCTGCCGTCCGTCGACCGGACCAACCGCCGGTACAGGTCGTCGAGCGCCACCGGTTCGGGGGCGGACGCCCAGAGCGCGGCCGGTGCCGGTTCGGCCCACGGCGTCAGGTGGTCGAAGAACCGGCGGACCATGCCGAACGGGAGCTCGCGTTCGAGCGGATCGAGCGCCGCCGACAGCACGAGGACGTCCGGGTCCTCACGGACGCCGGCCAGTGCCTCCCGCAGCAGTTCCGTCTTCCCGCTGCCCCAGGCTCCGCCGAGCAGGACGGAGACGCAGCCGTCTCCCCCGGCGGCGAGCAGGTGCCGGAGCACCTCCGACTCGCGCGCGCGGCCGCGCAGGACGGGCAGCACGAGCGGCACGTCCGGCACGTCCGGCACGTGCGGCGCTGCCGCGTCACCGAGATCGATCACTGTTGGGCTTGTCGCCATGTCACACCAGGGCTGTCCGTCTGCGGAGCGCCGCCGTCCTCCGAGGCCGGGAGGGCCGCGGAGGAGCAGGGTGACGCTGTGGAACCGGAGCGGCGGAGGACGCGGCCACGCGGACCTCGCGCCACCACGACCGGACCGGGCCGCTCATGGGTCGATTCTCACCCGCGCGCGTCAACGTCTTGTCAACGTCCTGTCAGCACCCCATCGGCAACCGGTCGGCACCCCGCCGGCGCCGTCGGCCGGGCTGCTCCTGCGGCGCGGGGCGCGTCCGCCCGACCTTTCGGTACCGCCCGTCATGTTCCGGTGGGCGGTCCGGCTCTAGCGTGGTGCGGCCGGGTGGTTCGCCGTCAGTGCCCGCTCGGGCGCTGGGAGCCCGCGTGCCGAGCGTGTCGCGTACGGGCCGGCCGGACCCGCCTCCGTCCCCCGCACCGCCGCCACGGGACCACCGCCACGGACCCACCCCGGCGACGTCCGAACCGGCAGGAGCCGGAGGACGCCGGAAGACGCAATGAAGAAGCAAGAGGAGAAAGTCGTTGAGCAACGAGAGCCTGGCCAACCTGCTCAAGGAGGAGCGTCGTTTCGCTCCCCCGGCAGAGCTCGCCGCAGCGGCCAACGTCACCGCGGCCGCGTACGCGCAGGCCTCCGAGGACCGCCTGGGCTTCTGGGCCGAGCAGGCCCGCCGCCTGGACTGGGCCACCGAACCCACCCAGACCCTGGACTGGTCGAACCCCCCGTTCGCCACCTGGTTCGCCGACGGCACCCTCAACGTCGCCTACAACTGCGTCGACCGCCACGTCGAGAGCGGCCTCGGCGACCGCGTCGCCATCCACTTCGAAGGCGAACCCGGCGACAGCCGCTCCATCACCTACGCCCAGCTCAAGGACGAGGTCTCCCAGGCCGCCAACGCCCTGCTCGAACTCGGCGTCACCAAGGGCGACCGCGTCGCCATCTACCTCCCGATGATCGCCGAAGCCGTCATCGCCATGCTCGCCTGCGCCCGCATCGGCGCCACCCACTCCGTCGTCTTCGGCGG
>NZ_JBHWGD010000173.1:5906-7263 GCF_042733235.1 Kitasatospora sp. NPDC059722 | reverse complement strand
TCGCGCCCCCCCCGCCGGGCCCCCCCCCGCGCGCCCCCGCCGGCCCCCCCCCCGCCGCGCTCTCGGCCGGGGTGGTCGTCCTGGCCGTGCTGTCGGGCGCGACGCTCCTCACGGCCCGCGGCCACTCGGACACCCGCCCGGCCACGGGGCTCGCCGCGACGGCGGACGGCACGGCCGCCCCCTCCCCCGGCTCGACGCCCAGCGCCACGCCCACGGCCAGCGCCACGCCCACGCCGGCCGGGCCGCAGCCTCCGGCGACGGCCGCCCAGCTGGCCGACGGCATCACCTTCGAGCAGGCCGCCACCGCGCTCGGTCAGTGCCTGGACTACGACAAGGAGATGCAGGCCCGGTGGCAGAGCCCGCCGCCGTCGGCCGCGCAGGGCACGCAGGGCACGCAGGGCGCACGCCCGAACCGGCCCGTCCACGACGACGGGACCCTCGCCGACTACCGCATCCTGCTCGCCGTGAAGAGCACCGGGGACGACAACTCCCCGGGCGACGGCATCTCGGTCGTCGGCGTCAGCCAGGGCGCACACCCGACCCGGCTCATCTGCCACCAGACCGACGGCAAGACCTCCGGTCTCCAGTCCGGCAGCGCCGACCCGCGCGCGGGCGGCCCGGAGGGCCTGGTGAACCCGGACATCAACGGGGGCAAGCTGTACCGGCAGGCCATGCTCGACGGCCACGCCTGGAAGCTGCCGTACCGCTGGGGCAGCATCGGCACGTTCGCCCCCTCGGTCGCCCGGGTGAGCGTCTCGTACGGAGACGGACCGGCCGTGGACGCGGCGCTCGACCACGGCTGGTTCGCCGCCACCGGCCTCCTCACCGGCCCCGTGACCCGGACCCCGCACATCAAGGGCTACGACGGCACCGGGAAGCTGGTCTACGACTCCGACGACGACAAGGGCTACCAGAAGGACCTCTGACGGGTCGCCGCACAGCTCGGCCGACCCCGCCCCCGCCCGCGCCGCACTGCGCGGTCCTGTCCGATCGTCCAACAGGTGGACGGCCGCGTGGTGTTGCACTCCAGTGGTCCGCACAGTGGCGTTCCGGTTGAATCGGATGCAGAAGGGCCGGGACGTTCCCACCTGGGACGGGCCGGCCCCCGCTTCCCGGCGCCGTCGTGCACGGTCCTGGGGCGCGGGACGTGTGCGGGCGCCCGGACCTCCTCAAGCGGGCCGTTCACCCACTCCCGCGTCTCCGGACGGTGCACGACGGCGCCGTTCGCGTTGCCGACAGGCACAGGGGTGAGGGCCGGGAACAGTCCCGGCCCCCCCCCCCCCCCCTGCGGCGAGGCGCGCCCCCCCCCCCCCCCCCCGGGGGGGGAGCCCACCCGCCACCCCCTCCCGACCGACCA
>NZ_JBHWGD010000173.1:0-5896 GCF_042733235.1 Kitasatospora sp. NPDC059722 | reverse complement strand
CCACGGTGGGCTGGGCGGGGGCGGTCAGCCGGGGGTCTGGGTGCGGCGGGGTGGGGGGGGCGGGGCGGCGGGCGTCGGCGCCGCCCCCCCGCCGCCCCTCTCCGTGCGTCAGCGGACGCCGCCCGTCCGCCTCCGGTGCTCGTCCAGCGCCTGCCACACCTTGTCCCGCAGGAACGGCGCCTCCGTGAACCGGATCCCCGTCGCGTCGCGCAGCGCGTTGGCGAAGGCGGGCGGCACCGGGTTGAACGGGCTCTCGGACATCGACTTGGCGCCGAGCGGTCCGATGGAGTCCGACGTGTCGGAGAAGTGCACCTCCGTGCGCGGCACGTCCGCGTACGCGGGCAGCCGGTAGCGCCGGAAGGCGGCCGTGGTGACCTCGCCCCGGTCGTCGACCAGGACCTGTTCGAACAGCGTCGCACCGAGCGCCTGCGCCACGCCCCCCTCGACCTGGCCGCGGCACTGCAGGGGGTTCATGACCTTGCCGGCGTCGGCGCCGTGGACGCTGCGCAGGATCCGCATCTCGCCGGTGTCCGGGTCGACGGCGATGCGGAACCACTGGGAGTTGAAGGCGATCGAGCGCGGCGAGCCGCCGAAGTGGCCGTCGGCGCTGAGCTCCACGCCACGGCCGCGCGCCGCCTCGAACACCTCCTTGAGCGCGACCGCCCGCCCGTCGCACTCCACCGCGTCCGCGGTGAGCCGCAGCAGGCTGCGCGGCGTGCGGGCGTACTCGGCGGTGAAGCCGAGGATCCGTTCGGCGAGCGCGTTGGCCGCCTTCATCACCGCCTTGCCCGCGACGACGGTGCCGGCCGAGCCGAAGGCGCCGGTGTCGTGCTTGACGACGTCGGTGTCGGACTGCCGGATCGCGATCCGGTCCACGGTGGTGCCGAGCGCCCCGGCGGTGATCTGCTTGTGCACGGTGGTGGTGCCGTTGCCGAACTCCGCCGTGCCCACGGCGATGTCGTACGTGCCGTCCTCCAGGAGCTTGACCGTGGCATCGGCGATGTGACCGCCGGGCGGGCCGCAGGCGATGGCCGCCATGGCGAAGCCCTGGCCCACCAGCCAGCCCTCGGGGGCGAGTTCGGCGCTGCTGTCGTTCGCGAGGGCGGTGCGGACGACGCCGAGGCACTGGTCGAGGCCGTAGCTGGCGATGTGGAGGTCCTCCTCCTCGCCGAGCGGGCCCTCCATGTGCTCGCCCGGGCCGATGACGTTGCGCTCCCGCAGCACCAGCGGGTCGATCTCCAGCCGCCGCGCGAGCTCGTCCATCGCCGACTCGACGGCGAAGGTGACCTGCCCGAGGCCGTAGCCGCGGAAGGCCCCGGCGGGCACGCCGTTCGTGTAGACCGAGTACGCGTCGACCTTCTTGTGCGGCGCGCGGTAGACGCCCATGGACTCGCCGACGCTGTGGAACATCACCGCCGGACCGTGGTTGCCGTACGCGCCGGTGTTCGACACGACGCGGAACTGGATGGCCGTCAGGGTCCCGTCCGCCTTCGCGCCGAGCTTGACGGTGATCGTGAACGGGTGCCGGGTGGTGGCGCCGTAGAACTGCTCGCCGCGCGTGAACTCCAGCTTCACCGGCCGGTGCAGCCGCATCGCCGCGAGCACCGCGATGTCCTCGGTGAGCATCTCCTGCTTGCCGCCGAACCCGCCGCCGACCCGGCCCGCGACCACCCGGACCTTCTCCATCGGCAGGTCGTACAGGTCGCACAGCGCCCGGCGGGTGAGGAACGGCACCTGGGTGGAGGACCGGACCACGATCCGCTCCTCCCCCGTCTCCCCCGTCTCCCCGGCCTCCCCGGCCTCCTCGAAGTAGACGACGCAGCCGTGCGTCTCCAGGCTGGCGTGCTGCACCCGCTGGGTGCGGAACGTCTCCTCGTAGACCACGTCCGCCGCGGCGAAGCCCTGCTCGACGTCGCCCATCTCGCCGTGGGCCTCGCCGCAGACGTTGTTCTCCGCGCGGGCGATCCGCGACTCCGGCCCCTTGGGGTGGATCACCGGCGCGCCGGGTGCCATCGCCTCCTCCGGATCGAGGACGTACGGGAGGTGCTCGTACCCGACGACGATCCGCCGGCAGCCCTCCTCGGCCGCGCCCTCGCTCTCGGCGACCACCGCGGCGACCCGCTGACCGACGAAGCGGACCACGTCGTCGAGCACCCGGGTGTCGTCCGGGTCCTCGGTGGGGTGCTCGTGCCGGGCGGAGGAGTAGAGCTTGTCGGGGGCGTCCTCGTGGGTGAACACGGCGACGACCCCGGGCACCCGCAGGGCCGCCGAGGTGTCGATGGAGACGATCCGCGCGTGCGGGTGCGGGGAGCGCAGCAGCTTCATGTGCAGCAGGCCCTCGACGTCGAGGTCGAAGGTGTAGCGGGCGGTGCCGGTGACCACCTGCGGCCCGGCGGGCGCGCCGAGGCTGCGGCCGACGGCCTGGCCGGCGCACGGCGCCTCGGTGTGCTTGACGCCCCGGATGGAGTCCTCGATCGCCCGGTAGCCGGTGCAGCGGCACAGGTTGCCCTTGAGGGCGCGCGGCAGGTCGGCGCGCTTGTCGTCGTCGAAGCCCTCGGCGGAGGTGGTCATCAGCATGCCGGCCGTGCAGAAGCCGCACTGGAAGCCCTGGGCGTCCAGGAAGCGCTGCTGCATCGGGTGGAGTTCGCCGTCCTTGGCGAGCCCCTCCACGGTGGTGACGGAACGGCCCTCGGCGCGCAGCGCCGGGTAGAGGCAGCTGTGCACCGGGTCGCCGTCGACCTGCACGGTGCAGGCGCCGCAGTCCCCGGTGTCGCAGCCCTTCTTCACCCCGAACCAGCCGCGCTCGCGCAGGTAGGTGCGCAGGCACTGGCCCGCCCGGGGCTCGGCGTCGAAGTCCTCGCCGTTGACGCGGATGGTGTAACTCATCGCCCGGCCTCCTCGACCAGTTCGCGGCGGATCTCCTCGGCGAAGCGGTGGGTCATGTGCCGCCGCCAGGCCGGGAGGCCGTGGATGTCGTCGAAGTACTCGTCGGGCCGGACGCCGTAGCCGACCGCCTCCCGGACGGCCTCGGCGTTCGGCGGGACGGCGAAGCGCAGCTGGATCGGACGGACGGTCGAGGCCGTGATCGTCAGTGCGAGTTCGCCGTCGACCGGGTCGACGGTGCCGATCAGCAGGGCGCCGGAGCGGCCGAGCCCGTACAGCGAGGCCTGGCGGAACGCCGTCCGGCTCGCCAGCGCGCGGGCGGGGACGGTGATCGAGCGCAGCAGCTCGCCGGGCCGCAGGACCTTGACGCCGGCGCCGGTCACGAAGTCCTTCACCGGCACCCGGCGCACCTCGCCCGTCTGGGACAGCAGGGTGCACACGCCGTCCAGGGCGGCGGTCAGCGAGATCATCGGCCCGGCCGGGAGCCCGTTGCACAGGTTGCCGCCGACGGTGGCCATGTTCCAGATCTTCCAGGAGGCGAGGAACGCGCGGCAGCACTGCTCGACGAGCGGCGCGGCCCGCCAGTGCGCCGCCCGGGCGAAGCGGGAGAGCTGGGCGATCGTGCAGGTCGCGGCGATCTCCAGGTCCCCCGAGGCGGTCATCCGGAGCGGCTCCCAGCCCATCCGGCCGAGGTCGATGAGCCGGCGGATGTGCGGCTGCGGCTCGGAGAACAGGTACGTGCCCCCGCCGAGCCAGGCGTCCCCCGGGCGCCAGGTATCGCGACGCCGCGCGTCACGCAGCTCCACCACCGTGTTCAGGTCCACGTCCAACCACCGTCCTCGACCGTTCAGTAGGGCGATTGAAGCAACGGCGGGAGCCGGGAACGAGTGGGCTGGGATACCAGGGCCGTGAGGCCGGATTGGATGATCAACCAAGCCGTGCACTTCGCAGTTGCGACGCTACTACGAGCAGTAGCCTCGCGGATGCAAGGAGCAGCGGGCCCGGGAGGGTGTCCCGGGCCGCCGCTGTCGTGTCTGTCCGCGAGGGGTCAGTACCGCGTGGTGACGGTCACCCCGCTGAACGCCGTCCGGGCGTAGAGGCTGATGTAGCGGTAGCCGGCCGTCGTGTTGGTGACGGTGAGGCTCTGGGTGGAGCCGTCGTTGAACGAAGCGCTCGTGTAGGCGTTGAGCGTGGCCCACGAGGTCGGGTTGTAGAGCAGGTAGGCCGTGCCGGTGCCGCCCTTGGTGGTGGCGGTCAGCGTGGTGGTGCCGGCCGGCAGCCAGATGTAGAGGTAGTCGAGGTTGCCCGCGGACGCGGACTGGTCGGTGCGGTAGCAGTTGCGGTCCATCACCCGGGTGTCGGCCGCGGTGCACGCCGTCGTGCCGTCGGTGACGGTGAGCGACTTGCTCGCGGTGGCGGTGTGGCCGCTGTCGTCGGTGACGGTCAGGGTGACGGTGTAGGTGCCGGGTGCGGTGTACGTCTTCGCCGGGCTGGCCGTGGTGGCGGTGGTGCCGTCGCCGAAGTCCCAGGCCCAGGAGGCGATCCGGCCGCCGCCGGTCTCGGTGGAGCGGTCGGTGAGCCGCACGGTCAGGCCGTCGGCGGTGCTGTCGAACGCGGCGGTCGGGGTGCCGCCCGTGGTGGCGCACGCACCGGCGGCGCAGGCAGTCAGCCAGGCGTCGAAGTCGGCGTCGTACGAGGTGCCGAGGGAGTTGTAGACCGCGTAGCCGCCGGGGTAGTCGCCGGTCCGGAAGTGGCCGAGCATCGCCTGGACGACGTCCGGGTGCTTCTCGACCATGTAGCGCACGGCGAGGTAGCCCCACGGGTAGGTGCGGGTGGTGTCGCTGTTGTCGTAGGTGTTCTGGAACAGCGTGCTGAGCTTGTAGGTGTGCTTGGCGGCCTCGGACACCGCCTGGGTGTCGGTGACGCCGCGGTAGGTGTAGGAGACGTACTCGGCGACGCCCTCGATCCACCACACGTCGGGCACGGCGATCTGCTGCGAGAAGTTGCCCTTCATGTCGTAGCGGGCGTCGAGGGCGTGCGTGTACTCGTGGTTGAGGTTCCAGACGCGGGCCGTGAAGCCGTTGTCGGTCGGGTGGCGGTAGGTGATCGAGAGCGGCTGGTTGGCGGGGCTGGTCGGATCGCCCGTCAGCGTCATGCCGCCGTTGTTGGTGTCGATGCCGTAGATCGGCCCGGCGTAGGTCTGGTAGTCCGCCGGGCTGGCGAAGTTGACCAGTTGGAGCGTGGACTCGTACTGGCCGGGTATCGGGCCGTTGTCCTTGACGAGGTTGTGGACGAACGGGTCCTGGTTCTGCAGGCTCGCGCAGACGGCGTCCAGGTCGGCCGCGGTGAGGTCCTGCGCGCGGACGGTGTGCGTGGCGTCGCAGGTGCGGCTGACCGGCAGGGCGGCGGCGGTCAGCCGCTGGGGCAGGTCGCAGACGCCGTAGTACGAGCACTGGGCCTGGTCGTAGGCGGCGGCCAGCCCGGCGACGCCGACCCACAGCGGGGCGGTCGGACCGGTGATGGACGAGGCGTCGAGCAGGCCCTTCATCAGCGGGCGCACCTTGGCCTGGAGGGCGGGGTGCTCGATGAAGCGGGCGGTCTCGATGCCGGCGTTGGAGTCGAGGAAGGAGTTGGTGCCGCCGAGCAGGCCGCGGTGGTCGAGCGCGAAGGCGTCGAGGGTGTCGATGAGGCCCGGGTCGGCGGTGACGGCGTCGACGTAGTCCTGGTTCTGGTGCCCGCGGAAGATCGGGGTGAAGACGTCGTTGACGAAGTTGACCATGTACCAGGAGGAGTCGTACGCGGCGGTGTAGCCGTTCAGCACCCGCTTGTACGTGCCGAGGTAGCGGGCCTGCAGGTTCGCGCTGTCGGTGAGGATGACGGCCTCGCCCGCGATCTGCCCGTTCGCGTCGCTGACGTCCGTGAAGTGCGGGCTCGCGGTGACAGCGTCGAGGGCGCCCGCCCCCGCGGTGGGTTGGGGGGTGTCGTAGGTGCCGGCGTGCGCGGGGGGGTGGAA
>NZ_JBHWGD010000172.1:0-7630 GCF_042733235.1 Kitasatospora sp. NPDC059722 | reverse complement strand
GCAGCTCGGCGACGAACTGCAGGCAGGTCGCGTACCGGTCCTCGGGCGCCTTGGCGAGCGCCCGGGCGACCACGGCGTCGACGGCCTCGGGCAGGTCGGGGCGGTGCTCGCGCACGCGGGGCGGCGGGTCGTGGAGGTGCGCCCAGAGCAGCGCGAGGTCGCTCTCGCGGCGGAACGGCGGCGCGCCGGCCAGCATCTCGAACACCACGCAGCCGAGGCCGTACTGGTCGCAGCGCCCGTCCAGCGGGCGGCCGGAGATCTGCTCGGGCGCCGCGTAGTCGAGCGTCCCGACGATCTGGCCGACGCTGGTCAGCCCGCTGAGCGACAGGGACTTCTTGGTGAGCCCGAAGTCGGCGAGGTACAGGTGCTCGGGGTGCTCGCTGTCGGTGCCGGCGGCGACCAGCACGTTGCCGGGCTTGACGTCCCGGTGGACCAGGTCGTGGTCGTGCGCGGCGTCCAGGGCGGAGGCGATCTGCAGGGCCAGCCGGGCGGCCCGGTCGACCGGGAAGGGCCCGCTGCGGCCCATCAGGGCGCGCAGGTCGCCGCCGTCGACGTAGCGCATCGCGATGAACAGGATGCCCTCGTGCTCCCCGGCCTCGAAGATCGGCACGATGTGCGGGTGGTCGATCGCGGCGGCGGCCTCGGACTCGTGCATGAACCGCTGCCGGAACACCTCGTTGCGGGCCAGTTCGGGGGCCAGGAGCTTGACGGCGACGGTCCGGCCGAGCCGCAGGTCCTTCGCGCGGTAGACGACGGCCATGCCGCCGCGCCCGACCTCGCCCTCCAGGCGGTAGCCGGCGACCTCGCGCCCGACCATCCCGGCGGGCAGGCCGGCGGCGTCGGCGGGCCCCATCGGGCTCTCGGGCGGCGGGCCGGTGCCCGGTCCGGACGGGATCACGGTTCGGCCGCCCGGGTGCGGGCGTAGTCGTCGGGCTCCGCGGGGGCGGGGGAGGCGGGTTCTGCGGGGGCGGGGGAGGCGGGCTCCGGCTCGACCCGGTCGGTGGCCGCGTACGTCTGGAGCTGGAGCCCGTCGCAGTAGCACCAGCGGTCGTGCACCGGGTCGAACACCCACAGCGCCTCGCCGTCGACGACCAGGCCGACGCGCAGGCCGCGCGTCTGCTCCCGGAAGGACTCCAGGTCCAGGGCGCCGGCCGCCAGCCGCTCCAGCAGCGCCCGGTGGCGCTCCAGGGCGGCCGCCGCGTCGGCGAGGGCCGGGCGCGGGTCGGCGGTGCGGGCGGGCGGACCGCCGGCGACCGGCGGGGCGTCCGGGAGGGTGATCAGCAGGCGGGCGTCGACCCAGGCGGTCCAGCCGTTGGAGCACAGCACGCGGGCCCAGTCGCCCTGCCGGGCGACGAGCCGCACGGGGAGCAGCTCGTCCAGCCGAGCCGACGGCCGGGCCGGGTCGGGGGCCGCCCAGGTGGCCATCCCGCCGGGCGGGGCGATGTGGGTGGGGCGGAACGCGAACTCGTCCATGCGCGGCACATTTCCTCCGCCGCGCGGGCCGGCGCCCGGGGGTCGGGCCCCGGGGCGGGGGCTGCGTGCGGCACTCGCACCACAGGTCGGTTCCCACTCTACCGGCGGCGGGCCGGGGCTTCCCGGCGCGGCGGCGCCGGCTACTTCCGCATGACGGCGGGCTCGTGGCGGCGCAGCAGGGCCAGGACGAGCAGGCCGTACGTCACCGAGAGCGCGGCCAGCGCGGCCATGCCGAGGAGCCAGCCGCGGCGCTCGTGGCGGAAGAGCGGGTCGGCGGTGAGGACGGTCGGGAAGGACAGGTTGCGCAGGTCGACGGTGCGGGCCATGGCGGACAGGCCCCACCGGGACGGCACGAGCCAGGACGCCTGTTCCAGGCCGGGCACTCCGTGCAGCTTGAGCATCAGGCCGGTGAAGACGATCTGGACCACCGAGACGAGCACGAGCAGCGGCATGGTGGCCTCCTCCTGGGCCACCAGCGCCGAGACCAGCAGCCCGAGCATCATCGCGGAGAACGCGAGCACGGCCACCGCGACGATCAGTTCGGGCAGTTGCGGCATCACGACGCCGGTGGTCACCGCGGGCGGTGCGCCCGGCGGCAGCTTGGGCTCGATCCTCACCCCGGCGATGCCGACCACGGTCAGCAGCGCGGCCTGACCGACCGTGACCGCGCCGAGGACCACGACCTTCGAGACCACGTACGCCGACCGGGACAGTCCGACCACGCGTTCCCGCCGGTAGATCGCGCGCTCCTTGACCAGCTCGCGCACCGAGTTCGCGGACCCGGTCAGCAGGGCGCCGAGGCAGAGCGTGATCAGGCAGTTGATCGCGTTCTCCTGGGAGATCCGGGTGCCCGCGATCGCCCGGCACATGCCGCCGATGACGAAGGGCAGCACGACCATGATGGTGAGGAAGAGCCGGTCGGCGGCGAGCACCGCCGTGTAGCGGCGCACGAGGGTGCCGAGCTGGGCGAACCAGCCCTGGGGCTTCTCCCGGCCGATGGCGGGAGAACCCGGGGCGGCGGGTCCCCTGGGGACGGCCGCGGCGGCCTCGGCGGCGATGTACCGGTGGTACTGCGGCGAGGCGCGGAAGCGCTGCTGCCAGACGCCCCGGTCGTCGCTCTCGAACGCCTCGAACGCCTCCGGCCACTCGTCGAAGCCGAAGAACGCCAGCGCCTCCTGCGGCGGCCCGTAGTAGGCGGTCCGGCCGCCGGGGGCGAGCACCAGCAGGCGGTCGCACACGCTCAGGCTCAGCACGCTGTGCGTCACCACGACCACCGTGCGGCCGTCGTCGGCCAGCCCGCGCAGCATGTGCATCACCGAGCGTTCCATGCCCGGGTCCAGGCCGGAGGTCGGCTCGTCCAGGAAGAGCAGGGAGGGCTTGGTCAGCAGCTCCAGGGCCACGCTGACCCGCTTGCGCTGGCCGCCGGAGAGGCTCGCGATGACCTGGTCGGCCCGCTCGTCCAGGCCGAGCTCGTGGATCACCTCGGTGACCCGCGCCTCGCGCTCGTGCGGGTCGGTGTCGCCGGGGAAGCGCAGCTCGGCGGCGTAGGACAGGGCGCGGCGCACGGTGAGCTGGGTGTGCAGGATGTCGTCCTGCGGCACGAGGCCGATCCGGCGGCGCAGTTCGGCGTAGTCGCGGTAGAGGTCGCGCCCGTCGTACAGGACGGTGCCCTCGTCGGCGGGGCGCAGCCCGGTGAGGGCGTTGAGCAGCGTGGACTTGCCCGCGCCGCTTGGGCCGGCCACCGCGAGCAGCGCCTTCTCGGGGAGCGGGAAGCCGACGCGGTCGAGCAGCACCCGGTGGTCGGGGCCGACGCGGACGACGAGGTCCTGCACGTCGAGGGAGATCTCGCCGGTGTCGGTGTACTCGACGAGGTGGCCGTCGGACAGGCACAGCGCGGAGTGGCCGATGCCGATGATGTCGGCCGGGCCGACGGGCGCGCGCCGGACCGGGCTGCCGTTGAGGTAGGTGCCGTTGTGGCTGTCGAGGTCGACGATCTCGTGTCCGCCGCCGGGCAGTTCGCGCAGTTCGGCGTGGTGGCGGGAGACCACGAGGTCGTCCAGGACGAGGTCGTTGTCCGGCGAGCGGCCGATCCGCACGGCCCGGGCGGGCAGCGGCAGCACGGCGCTGGGGCTGCGGAAGGTGCCGGAGGACTGCGGGGCGACCAGGGACGGGCGTTCGCCGGGCGCGGGCCGGGGGAGGCCGGCGAAGGTCGCGGACGGGCCGTCGGCGGGGTTGCCGAAGCGCACCCGGGTGCCGGGACCGACGTCCTCGGCGCTGATCCGGCGCCCGTCGTCGTAGGTGCCGTTGGTGCTGCCGACGTCCTCCAGCTCCCAGTGGTCGCCGATGGCGTGCAGGACGGCGTGGTGCCACGAGACGCGGGGGTCGTCCAGGACGATCTCGCTCGTCGGGTCGCGGCCGACGTGGTAGGACCGACCCGGATCGATCAGCTGCGAGTCGGTGTCGGTGACCACCATCAGGGGCGGTGCCACGGGTGCGGCCAGGCGCTCTCCCATGGTCGGCATTGTATCGCCGGGGGTGTCCGGGGGCGCGTTTTCACCCGGTGATTGGACTGGACCACTGGATCCGCGCGCCACTATCGTTCGGCGTGCCCGCACGCCATCCGCCGACCACCCGGGGACGGAACGCATGAACGCCTGGCCGGAGTTGCGCCGTTCCCGGATCGTGCGAGCGGGCCGCGCGCCCGGCACCGTCCTGCGCTGCGGACTGATGGACACCATGCTGGCCGACCTCGCCGTCTCGGTCGTGCTCTTCTTCGACCGGCCGCTCGACGACGAGCGGCTCGCCGCCGGCCTCGCCCGCGCCCTCGACCGGGTCCCGGTCTTCGCCGGGCGGCTGCGCACCACCGCCGGCGGCGCCCTGGAGGCCGTCTGCGACGACGCCGGCGTGCCCTTCGACGTGCACGCCGTGGACGGCACGCTCGCCGGGGCGATGGGCCGCGTCGCCGCCGCCGGCGCCGAACTGGTCGACCCGGTGGACGCCCCGGCCGCGCGCACCGGCGGCGGGCCGCTGTTCACCGTCCGCGTCACCCGAACCGCGGACGGCGGCACCGTGCTCGGCTGCTCCTGGCACCACGCCGTCGGGGACCTGCAGAGCTTCATGCTGCTGATGCGCGCATGGTCGGCGGCGGTCGAGGGCGAGCCGCTGCCGGAGGCCGAACTCGTCGCCGACCAGGACGCGCTGCTCGACGAGGTGCTCCCCGCCGAGGACTGCGGACGGCCCGGCTTCCGGCTGCCCGACCCGGCCGAGGCCGCGTTCCTGGCCCGCGAGGTGGCGGCCGGGCCGCGCGCCAACCGGACCGTCCAGATCTACTTCGGGGACGCCGAGATCGAGCGGATGCGCGCCGACTTCGGCGCGGCGGCCGGACGGCGGCTCTCCGCCGGGGACGTCCTCTGCGCCCATGTCGTCTGCACCGTCCGGGAGTTGGACGGTGACGAAGCCGAGCGAATGCTCACCGTCCCGGTCAACGCCCGCCGCTGGCTCGGTCTCTCGCCCGCCCACGTCGGCAACCTGCTGAGCGACCTGCACCTCACGCACTCCGCGAAGGACGGGCCCGCGGCGCTCGCCGCCGCCCTGCGCACGGCCGTCGCCGACTTCCCGGCCGAGCACCTCAACCTGCGGGCCAACCTGCGCTTCCTGGCGGCCGTCGGCCGCGACCGGCTGGGCGACTGCGTCCCGGTCGGCTTCGACCCGGCGGCCCGCCGCTTCAGCTTCTCCAACTGGAGCCGCTTCGGCGCGTACGACGTCCGCTTCCAGGGCGAGCGGCCGGTGTACTTCAGCCCGGCCGCCAACTACCCGCTGCCGTGGGTCTGCTGGACGGTCGAGGGCTTCCGCGGCACCGGCCTCCTGGCCACCGTCGTGCTGCCCGCCCGGCTCGCCGCCCGCCTGCGCGGGGCGGAGGGCCGGGCGGCGCTGCACCGCTTCCGCGACCCGGCCGACGAACTGCCCCCGCCGGCCGCGGCCGTGCCCCGAGTGATCTGACGATCCGTCGGAAAGCTTCGTCAGAAAGCCTTCTCGATGGCCGTCCAGAGCTGCGCCCTGGCCCGCAGGGCGAGCCGGACGGTCTCGGTGCACGCCGCCCACTTCGCGTCGTCCTCGCCGCACAGGTCGATCAGCATCTGCATGGCCATCGGGGTGTGCTGCTCGCCGTCCACCTCGATGTGCCGCACGAGGTAGTCCTTGAAGACGGTGAGCGCACCGTCCGGGTCGTCGATCCGCACCACCTGGGCGAACATGTCCGGGATCAGGTCCTCCCGGCCGAAGGCGAAGGCGGCGGCCCGGCAGTGCACGGGCGCGTTCTCGACGATCGACCACGTGGTGCCGGTGAAGTCGGCGGCGGCCTGCGGCACCCCGGCCGCCTTCAGTGCCTCCGGGACGGCCGTGCCGGCGCCCAGCAGCTCCAGGAAGGCCTCGACCGGGCCGGTGTCGGCGCCCGCCCGGCGCATCCCGTCGACGTACAGCTCGAAGTGGCTGGTGTAGCCCTCGCCGAGCTCGTCGCTCTCCTCGACCAGCACGATCTCGTTGATCAGCCGCCGGCTCGCGGTCGGGCCGGCCGGCACCCACGGGACGTCGACGCAGGTCAGGTCGCGCTGGAGGCTCTTGAGCAGCGACATGAAGTCCCAGACGGCGAAGACGTGGCTCTCCAGGAACGTGCGGACCCGACCGAGGCCGGTCAGCCCGCCGTAGACGGTGTGGCCGACCACCTCGCGGCGCAGCGGGTCGACGGCCTGCTGGAGGCCGGTCAGGCCGGGGTGCGAACGGTCCCAGTGGTAGCGGTTGGTGGACATGCGGAGTCCTTTCGGGGGAGAGGGGAGGGGCTACTTGAGTACCGCGTACAGCGCGCGGCGCAGCTGGTCGCGGCTCGGCTGGAGGGCGCGGTCGAGGACGGGGGCGAACGGCAGGACGGCGCCGTCCGGGCGGGTGACCCGGCGCGGCGGGGCGGTGAGGCGCAGCTCCTCGGCGGCGGTGGCGAGCACCTCGGCGCCGAAGCCGCAGCTGCGGTTGGAGTCGTCGAACACGACCAGCCGGCCGGTGCGTTCGAGCGAGGCGGCGAGCGCGGGCCAGTCGAGCGGATGGAGCGTGCGCGGGTCGAGGACCTCGACGGAGATCTCCCCGGCGACCTCCTCGGCCACCGCGAGCGCGTCGTGGACGAGGTGGCCGACGGCGACGACGGTGACGTCGGTGCCGGAGCGGTGGATCCGGGCCCGGCCGAGCGGGACCGGTGCGAGCTCCCACGTCACCGTCTCCCGGACGGGCAGGGCGGCGGCGGGTGCGAACAGGACGACCGGGTCCGGGTCGCGGATGGCCGAGCGCAGCAGCCCGTAGGCGTCGGTCGGGGTGGCGGGCACGACCGTCTTCACCCCGGCGTGCGCGAAGAGGCTGTACGGGTGGTCGGAGTGCTGGCCCGCCCAGCCGTCCCGGGAGCCGGAGCCGGGCACGACGCAGGTCAGCGGCACGCCCGCCTGGCCGCCGGTCATCAGGGAGAACTTGTGGGCCTGGTTGACGAGTTGCTCGAAGACCAGGAACAGCAGCGAGGGGATCTGGAACTCCAGTACGGGCCGCCGCCCTTCGAGCGCGGCGCCGATCGCCATCGCGGTGAACGCCTGCTCGGAGAGCGGGGTGTCGACGATCCGCTCCGGGCCGAAGCGGTCCAGCAGCCCGAGCGTGGGGCCGGCCAGGCCGGCGCTGATGTCCTCGCCGAACACGCAGACCGCAGGGTCCGCGGCGAGCTCGTCGGCGAGCGCCCGGTTGAGCGCCTTGGTGTACGACAGGCGGGTCATACCACCGCTCCTGCTCTGGGGCGCAGCCCGTCGGCGTACAGGTGGTCGGCGGCGCCGGCCGGGTCGGGGTGTGCGGATGCCAGCGCGAAATCCTCGGCACTGGAAAGGAGTTGTGAGACTTCTGTGTCGATCGTGGCGACCGCGGCGGGGTCGAGCAGGGCGGCGGCCCGGGGCAGTGGGTCGCGGGTGCGCCAGGCGTCGACCTCCTCGGGGGTGCGGTAGCGCGGTTTCATCCGGCGTTCCATGGTGTGGTGGCCCTCGAAGCGGTAGGTGCGGCACTCCAGGAAGGCCGGGCCGCCGCCGCTGCGCGCCCGGTCGACGGCGCGGCGGGCGGCGGCGCGGACGGCGAGTCCGGGCGG
>NZ_JBHWGD010000171.1:0-7645 GCF_042733235.1 Kitasatospora sp. NPDC059722 | reverse complement strand
CGGCTGGAGGATCCTGGAGGATCCTGGAGGATCACCGTGACGCAAGGACGTCCAGGCTCGTCAGAGACCGCCTTCCTTTCCGACGGCGATGATCCGGCGCCCCACCTGGTTGGCGTGTTCGCCCGCCGTGGCGGCTTCTTTCAGCGCCGACATCAACAGGTCGCCGTCGTTGTCACGAACGGCGCCGTCGCAGTCCTGGCCGCTCTTCGTCAGGTGGGCGACGAACTCCTGCCAGTGCAGTTGCGCCTGGGGCTCGGGCACCCGGAAGTACGCGGCCGCGTCCGTGGCGACGGTCCTGATCCTCTCGCAGTGGGGCCGGACCGCGGAGCCCTCGACGGCTCCGTGCCCGTTCTCCAGCAGGGCTCCGAAGTCCCGGGTGACGGCCATGTACCGCCTCGACAGCTCTTCTCCGCCGTGGGTCCACCAGGCCACCACCTGGAAGGCCCTGGTGCGAGGAGCCGGTGGCGCCTGGTCGACCGACGGCGGAGTCCGGTCCGCGGAGGAGTCGCCCTGGGACGGCGCGCTCCAGAGCACGCTGCTCACCGCCACCGCGACGGTGCACGCGAGGCCCACGCCCATGCGACGTACGGTGAGGAGGCGGCGACCGGCCCGGGCCGCCCGGGTGACGGCGGGTGCGGTCTCCCTTGCGGCAGGCCGTAGTCGGCGGACGGCCCAGACCAGGGATGCGGCCACCGGCGCCGCCGCACCGCCGAGGACGAGAACGGGCCCCAGGATGAGGGAGAGCAGGTCCCACGTCCCGCCCGGGTGCCAACTGCACGACGGATAGAACGTCCTCAGCGCTTCGACGCACCCGCCGGACGACTCCGTGAGGAAGGTCGCCGCAGCCGCGAGGAGCACCGCGAGCTCGGCCGTGATGACTGCCACGAGCAGTCGGTAGCGGTGGCTCACCGCGCTCGCGACACCGGCCGCAACCGCCGCCGCCAGCACCAGGGAAGCCGCCCAGAGCACCAGGTAGGTCATGATGGAGAGGAGCACGCGGTCCTCGTACTCCGGCATCCGGGTGTGCAGCCAGGCCGTCGCGGCGATGAGGCCGGCCCAACCGGTCAACCCTCCGACCAGTACGGCGACCAGCAGCCGTCGCAGCTGCGGCAGGGGTTTCCGCGGCCCGGCGGCAACGCCGGCGAGCCGATCACCCGGTACGGCGGCGGCCAGCCAGCCGGGGACCCCGGCCGGTGGGCGAACGACCCAGGCCAGCAGGGGCACCACCCACAGGCCGAGGAGTGCGAAGAGGGCGAGCGGCGGGTCCGCCACCGTCTGCATCGTGGCCACCAGCGCGGCGCTCGTCGAGCGGCTGACGTCCGCAACCGGGAAGAGCCGGTACGCGCTGCCCGGGTTGAAGGCCGCCCCGAGGGCGATCGTCGCTCCTTCCCGGTGCCACCAGACGAACCAACAGGACATCGCCGCACAACCGGCCGCCAGGCAGACCAGCATCGCCGGGACGATGGAGCGGCCCGTCCAGACCCTGCTCCAGAGCAGCGCGCACTGGGCCGTCCAGCACCCGTACACGGCGCCGGCGAGGATGATCAGAACCAGGGCCCACGGCCGTTCGGGCGCCCAGTGACCGACGGTGAGTCCCCCGGCGACGGCCTCGGCGGCGGCCATCCCCACCCCGAGGAACAGGCCCGAGCGCACGCCGGAGGGCGGGCGGCGTCCGGTCGCCACGGCGTAGAGCACGGCACGCCAGATCGCCACCGCGGCCACCCCGGTGACGAACCCGGCGGCCACCACCTCCGCCGCCTGCTGGAACCACACACCGTCCAGCCCATGAGAGACCAGGTAGCCGTCCACCTGTGTGCCGAAGAGTGCGGCCGCGGCGCCGGTCAGGAACATCGGCAGCGCCCGCAGGTCGAAGAGCGCTTCCGGGTCCGTCAGGGAGTGCCGCCGCACGTCGAAGCGCGGGTGGGCACGCCAGAGTTCGGCGAAGGATCCGGCGGCACGGCGGAACGCTCCGCCGACCGGAGCCGTCGTCTCGCCCGCCCAGCCGTGCGGAGGCGCCCCCCAGCGCACTGCGGTGAGGTCGGCGTGGATCTCCCGGCTGCGCAGCACGTCCGACCGCGCGAGGTAGACCAGCACGGCCATGGCCACCGAGAGCGTGACGCTGCGGACCACACCGGGTACCTGCTGCGGCCAGTCGACGGCCCGCACCAAGGCCGGCAGATCCGCGAGGAACCATGCCGTGTAGGGAAGCATCACGAGCAGGACGTACACCCGCCACAGCGCGATCGTGGCATAGGTCAGCGTGACATCACCGTTGCGGACGTGCGCCAACTCATGGAGCAGGACGGCACGGAAGCGATCGGGCTCCGCGATCCGCCGGGACAGCAAGCCGCCGGCCAACCGGATCGTGGGCCGCCCGTTCCAGCCGAACACCACGGCGCTGCCGGAGGCCACCGCCGTCGGATCGACGACGACCCGGGGCATCCGGGCCAGACCGGCCGAGGCTGCCAGGGCCGCCAGTTCCCGCGCGATCGCGCCGTCCGCGTCCATCACGGCCAGCGGGACGCACCGGGCGCTCCGGGCCTTCCAGCGGGGCAGGAGCAGGAACAGCACGCCGGCCACGGCCGTCAGCAGCACCGCGCAGGCCGGAGCCAGCCACCACGCCGGGCTCGGCTCGTAGCGGGCGACACAGGCCTCGTACGCGGCAGGCTGGTTGAGCCCCGTCATGAGGAGAACCGAATCCGGAGTGTCGTACGGGTCGCCCCCCGCCGCGAGCAGACAGCCCGCGCCGTGCTGACTCGGCGAGATGGCACGCAGGTAGATGACCTGCGTCAGCATCGACCCGCTACTCACCACCAGGAGCGCCACCAGCAGCACGAAGCGCATGGTGGTCCCCGCGCCTACCGCCCGCTCGTCGAAGCGCGGCTGCGCCCTCATCGGCGTCGCCTCCTAGGCCGGGGACGGTGCGTCGCCGTGGTCCGGGTCGCCCGGATCGTCCGAGTCGTCGTCATGAGCGCTCTCCCGGTCCGGTTCACTGGTGGCCGCCAGCGCCAGGCGGGCCACCACGCTGTCGGCGATCACCATCGCGCGCTGTTCCTTGAAGCCCAGTCGAACGGCCGACTCCAGGACCTGTCGACGGACCTCGGCCAACTGTTCGGGGGTGAGAGCGGGTACCACCACCGGTGCCTTCTTCCGGCGGGCGATCCGGCGCACGGCCGCCTTGAGGCCGCCGGCCGCCCCGTCGGCGGCCGCGGTCCCGAATCGACGGGCCGCCTGGTCCACCGCGAGCCACACCGTCGGCGTGACCAGGACCGCGAGCTCGTCCAGGCCGAATCCCAGCGGCTCGTCCCGCGCCCTCCGGCCGAACCGCGCCACCACCGTGTCGTCGTCGAAGCCGGCCAGGCCCGCGAGGATCGGGAGTTCCTCCGGCGCGACCTCGGCCACCACGTCGCGCACGACCGTCCGGACCTCGATCTCGCCGCCGGTAGCCGCGTTCGCTTCCACTCGACCTCCATGAAGACCAGTCAATTGTCTTTCCTTGAAGACGATTTGACCATTCATGTCTCGCCGAGGGACCAGTTCGGGGAAAGAAGGGGTCCGCAGCTCCGGTCAGGCCGGTCGCCCGACCGAACCGCTCAGGACACCGAGCGACAGGTAGGCGAGGTCAGGACAGGTAGGCGAGGTCCGCCCATTCCCTGACCGCGAACTTCGCACCCTCGCGTACGACTCGTACGGCACCCCGGCCGCCGAAGTGGGCCGGGAAGAGGAGCGCGAGGTGGTCAGCGGTGCGGCCGAGCAGCTCGTGCCGGGTGGCACGGGACCGCGCCGGATCCTCGCAGAAGCCGGAGTTGGCCGACGGTGACGCAGCAGATCCTGTCGATCACCCGCTCACCGGACCAGGTGCTCGTCGTGTGCACCGCGGCCGCCGGCTCCTCCTCCGAGGAGGCCCTCACGCTGCTCGGCCGGGCGAGCAGCTTCCGGGCGACGCCGATGACGGCCCACCGCCCCGTCCTGGCACCCACCGGCTCGTGCCCGGCGTCGGACTCACCCCCGCCGCGGCCCTGACCCAGCCCTCAGCCGATGGGCCGGTTCCCCGGCAGCGGCTGCACCCCGGACGGCCCCGCACACGTGCGCGGGCGTCGGCGCGGCCTCGCCGCGTTCGGGGCACCACGCGACCTCACCGAATCCTCAGGGTCCGCCACCGAGACTGCCGAAACCGTCGCAGTGGGACGACACCCGAAGAGAGCGGAGCAGGCACAGTGCAACACCTTGCCCATGGCGGACGTGGTCCCCGGCCAGCGGCCGTCCCGCGCCGGGTCGTCGCCGCGCTGGCCCTGCTGGGCACGGCGGCACTCGCCGGCTGTGTGGGGCCTGCCGTCCCGCCCGCCCCACCCGCGGCGGCGGCGGCGGCCATGCCCGCCACCACCGAGCCCGCCGTCCGGCCGGACCTCGCCGGCTACTACGGCCAGCAGGCCCGCTGGAGCCCCTGCGGTGACGGCCTGCAGTGCGCCGCGCTGACCGTTCCCCTCGACTACGCACAGCCGGGCAGCGGGCAGACCTTCACCCTGCCGCTGGTCAAGCACCCCGCGGACGACCCCGCCCGGCGGATCGGGTCGCTGGTCTTCAACCCGGGCGGGCCCGGCGGCTCCGGGGTCGAGACCCTGAAGTCCGGCGGCCTCGACTCCTTCGGCAAGCAGGCCAGGGCGCGGTTCGACATCATCGGCTTCGACCCGCGCGGCGTCGCGGGCAGCCAGCCCGCCCTGGACTGCACGCCGCCCGACGAACCCGCGAACCCGGGCCCGACCGCCTCCGGGACGCCCGCACCGCTCTACCCTCGGACCCCCGCCGAGCGTGCCGCGGCGCTCGCCGACGCCGACCGCGAGGCCGCCGCGTGCAAGGCCCGCAGCGCCGGAATCCTCCCCCACGTGGGCACCCTCGACGCAGCACGCGACCTCGACGTCCTGCGCGCGGTCCTCGGCGACGACAAGCTCACGTACCTCGGCTGGTCCTACGGCACCTACCTGGGCACCATCTACGGCGAGCAGTTCCCCCACCGGGTGCGGGCCATGGTCCTCGACGGCGCCGTCGACCCGTCGCTCGACTGGGCCGGGCTGGCCCTGCGCCAGGCGAAGGGCTTCCAGCGGGCCGTCGACGACTACGCCGACCGCTGCGCGGCGGTCGTCGGCCAGGCCTGCCCCGCCGGCACGCCCGACGGCATCCGTGCCCTGATCACCGACCTGTACGAGACGGCCGCCCGCGACTCCGCGCCGGCCACGGGCCCGGAGCGGCGCCTCGACCAGAACACCCTGCACACCGCCATCACCACGTCGATGTACTCGCCGGACTCCCAGTGGCAACCGCTGTCCGAGGCCCTCGGCGCCGCCCGGCGCGGCAACGCCGCGAAGCTGATCGCCCTCGCCGAGCCGGACCCCGGCCACCACGACGACGGCCCGGAGACCGGCGGCGACCAGGCTCCCGACAACTCCGACGCCGCCCTCACCGCCGTCAACTGCCTCGACACCCCCTACCCCGCGGACCCGCAGGCGTACTGGGACCTGCTCGACCGCGCCCACCGGGAGGCGGGCGTGTTCGGCGCCGGCAGCGTCCTCTCCACCCTCACCTGCCGCACCTGGCCCGCAGGCCCGCTCAAGCCCCACCGCGCCACCCCCGCCGGACTGCCGCCCGTCCTCGTGGTCGGCACCACCGGCGACCCGGCCACGACGTACGAGGAGGCCCAGGCCCTCGCCGCCCAGCTGCCCGGCGGCATGCTCCTCACCTACCGGGGCCCCGGGCACACCGCTTACGGCCGCGGCAACGCCTGCGTCACCGACGCGGTCGACGCCTACCTCGTCGGCCTGGTCCCGGTCCGAGCGGGCGGAAGCTGCTGACGGCCTGGAGCTTCGTCGCGCCCGCCCCCGTCAGCAGGTACGCATGCGGAGCCCCGGAAACCCGATGTGGTACCGCGTGTGCCCCGTCGTGCCCTCGATGACGACGTGCTCCGCCTCGCCTCCGATGCGGAGTCCGGAGGCGGACGCGACGCCGGCCGCACGGGCGGTGCGCACGATCACGTCCGTCACGGCACCGTCGACCCCGCCCGGGCCGCCGGCGTCGATCAGCCACGGCGTGCACCCGAACTGCGGGCGCAGCGGGTGGTCGGACGGGAGCGTCTCCTCGATCGGGGTCCACCCGAGGGCGGCGGCCCGCTCGCCCCGGGCAGCCTCGGCGACACCGGCTTCGGTGTACCCGATGAGCAGGCGGCCGTCCCTGCAGTCGATGGCGAAGAGCAGGGGGCCGTCGCCGATCGAGCACCCGTACAGGGGCATGCTCTGGGCCAGGCCGGTGGCCCTGACCTCGGCGGGCAGCATCTGCAGGAATCCGCCGAGGGCCAGTTCGTCCCACTCGCCCGCGTACTCCGGGCGGGGGTGGTCCAGTTCGAGTCCGGCGCCCTGGAGGACCCCGACGTATCCGTCGCCGCCCTTCTGGTACCAGGACTCCCACACGGCGCTCGCCTGCAGGACGAGTTCGGGCCCGGCTCCGCCCGCGCGGAGTTCGAGGCTCGTCGCCCCCCTGCGCCACCGGAGGAACGGCCTGCCCCAGGAGGGAGCGAGCCGTTGTCCGGTCGGGCTGTTCCGGCCGTTGCCGCCGATGTAGGTCGCGTTCCCGAGCTCCTGCCGGAGTGCATCGGCGACCCGTCGGAACTCCTCGACCTGCGCGTGCACTTCAGCGGCCGGACGGCTGACCGGGACCACCAGCTCCAGGTACTCCTGGGACCGGGCCCACGGGCGCGCCCGCGCCTCGACCGGCACGAGCGCCGCGTCACCGCCCGGCAGCGCGGTCACGAGGCGGACGCGGCCGTCCGACCCGTCCGCCCACTCCCAGCCGAGCCGGCCGGCGAGTTCGCGCAGGCCCTCGCCGCTCCACCGCAGGCCGCTGCCCGCGTCCGCCAGGTTACGGGCGACGACCCCGACCTCCGCACTGCTGATCATTCCCCCTTCCTACCATCCCCCACTGACACACCTTCGGGACCGCCGTCAGCCCACCAACCGCCGGAACTCGGCGCGGTCCTCCGGCAGCCCGACCCTGCGGAGCCAGATGATCTTGTTGCCGATGGTGCCCCAGCAGCCGTCGTTGGCGGCGACGGCCCGCAGGAACGCGCGTTGGGCGGCGGTCGGTTCGGCGTCGGCGGGGAATCCGTCCGGCAGGGCCTTCACGAGCAGCGGGCCCCAGTCCCGTTCCACCGTGAAGTCGTCGGCGATCGGGACCAGCGCCAGCGCCGCCGGGAGCAGCTCGGCGAAATCGTCGACCCGGTCGATCGCCGCGGCCAGCAGCGTGAAGCGGAACCAGCCGTCGAACTGCGGCAGCGGCTCGGGGAACCAGCCGTCGGCGGCCTTCGGGTCCTCGAGTGCGGCCAGGAGCACCCGGGTGGCACGGGGGTCGGCGGCCGCCACGGGGGCGAGCGCAGCGCAGGCGCGGACGGCGGGATCGGCGTCGTCGAGCAGCTCGGCGGTGTCCTGGTGCCAGGCGCCGAGCGTCAGGACGGCTGCCGCGCGCTCGCGGCGGTCGGCGCTGTCCGCGAGGAGCCGGCGGAGGTGCTGCGCTGCCTCCGGTACGCGGTCGGCGAGTTCGGGGGCGTTCAGGAGGTGCCCGGCGGGGCGGTGGGGGGCCTCACGAACGGCCGGGTCCGGGG
>NZ_JBHWGD010000170.1:0-7646 GCF_042733235.1 Kitasatospora sp. NPDC059722 | reverse complement strand
GGGTAACCACGCGCACGCGGGGGTCGTCCACGAACCGGGCCGCTGCCGCGGTGCCGACGGTCGAGCCGACGTCGACGACGACCACGTCGACGTCGGGGCAGCCGCCAGCCAGCAGGGCGCGCACGCACGCGGCGATGGTCGCCTCCTCGTTGTGCGCGGGGACGACCACGGAAACCCGTGGCGTTGCCGCCGTGCGGACCGGCGCCCGTGCGGCGGTCCGCCTCCGGTGCGCGACCGCCGCCGTGGCGAGCAGCAACAGCCGGGCGGCGGTGAGCAGCGCCGCCCCGCCCAGCAGCCAGGCCGTCGCGGCGGGCAGGGCGACGGCGGCCTGGAGCGCGAGGATCAACGCGGTGCCGTACCAGCGGTCGAGCCGCGGCGCCGGGGTCGCCTGGGGCGGCAGACCGACCGCCTGGGAGACGGTGGTGAAGCGGTACCCCCGCGCCTTGAGCGTGTCGATGTACCGGCCCAGGGCCGCGACCGTGCGGGACCTGTCACCGCCACCGTCGTGCATGAGGACGACCGCCCCTTGCCCTTCGGGCGGCACGGCCCGGCGTACGACGTCGTCGGCGTCGGTGGCCTCCCAGTCGAGGCTGTCCTGCGTGGACAGGACCGTCAGGTAGCCGAGGGCGGCGGTCCGTTGCACCGCTCGCCAGTCCCGGTTGTCGACGGCGTCCGGCATCGAGGAGTACGGCGGTCGCAGCAGCGTGGTGCTCCGGCCGACGGCCCCGGCCAGGACGGCGCGGCTCGCGGCGAGCTCCACTTGGACCTGCCAGACCGGCGCGGTCGACAGGTCGGCGTGGGTGAAGGTGTGCAGGCCCACTTCGTGTCCCGCGGCCGTCTCCGCGCGGACCAGTTCGGGGTGTTCGGCCACGTGCTCGCCGATCACGAAGAACGTCGCAGGCACCTGCTTGGCGGCCAGCAGCCGCAGGACCTGCGGCGTCCAGGTCGGGTCCGGCCCGTCGTCGAAGGTCAGCGCCACCGTCCCCGGCAGCACGCCCGAGCTGACCGGCGCACCGCTGCGCACGTCGACCACGGGCCCGCCGCCCGACACGGACCCCGGCACGCGGTCGTCCGGTCCCCGGCTCTGGGTGGTGCCCGCCGCGCCGACGCCCCGGAGCACCGAGGTCGTCAGGAACAGCGCCAGCAGGAACACCGCCAGGACACCCGCCAGGACCCACCAGTGCCCGCGGGGCGTGACCGCCCTCACCGCGGGGCACCCGTGGGACCGGCCCCGGGGGCGTTCGCCGCCGGCGCGCGGGGATCGGCGTACAGGACTCCGCCGGCCACTGCGAGCAGGCCCAGGCAGCCGAGGGACACCAGGACGCCGACGGCGATCACGGCCGTACGGCGGTGGCCGCGGGGGTCGTCGAACACGGGAGGGGAGGCCTCGCCGGGCGGCGAGCTCAGGAGCGCATCGGTCACGCCACCGCATGCTAGAGATCTTGAACGGCTTCCGTCGGGGGCACGCGGGTGTTCCCCCGAAGGGACGAGCCGAAGCACCACAGGTGGACGGAGGTACGTCGAACGGGGCAACTTCCGTGCGGCACGGTCCGATTCGGTGCTCGCCGGCCCGAAGGCCCGTGCCATCGTGACGGCGTACCGGGCGTCGGCACCACGTCGGTCCGCACCGCGCGGGTGGCCGGCCGTCGGAAGCCGTCACCCCGGCCCCTACGAATGGACCTCACCATGACCGCAGTCCAGGACGTCACCACGCCGCGACCACCCGCGCGCCGCCCGCGCGGCGGGCGCGGCAGAAGGGCGGTGCGCCTGGTCTGCGGCCTGCTGGTCGTCGCGGCCGTGGCCGCCGCCGGCCTGGAACTCGACCACAGGCTGAACACCATCGACCTCCCGCGGGTCAACCAGCCCACCCAGGACGGATACACCCTCACGGTCTACTTCACGCCCAGCGAGGTCTACTACCACGGCCCCCGGCGCAGCATCCGCGACCAGGTCTGCGCCGGCCAGAGCCTGCCGGACGGCTACCCCGCCGACTACCTCGACCGGGTCGGCCTGGAGGGCTTCGGCAGGACCGCCCGCGGGGACTACCTAGGCTGGGACTTCACCCGGCACTGCTACTTCGCGACCGACCGGCCACCCGTCGGCTCGCACGAGAACCCGCTGGTGCCCTGGCAGTCCGTCGCCGCCAACCAGCTGTCACCGGGCACCCGGATCCACGTCGTCGACTGCGGCCGGGGACTCGCCCCGGACACCTGTGCCCGGGTGAAGTCCGCGGACTGGCGCGTCGACGACCTCTGCAGCATCGGCTGCGACGACGCCAAACACCTCGACCTGTACATCGGCGAGCAGACCGCGGCGAACCTGGAGGACCAGGACTCCTACTTCGTCACCACGAGTGCCAGGGTCGAGGCCAGGGAACCCGAACCGGCGGACTGAGACCGGGCCTTGTGGGCGGCCGGGGGCCGGGTGCTCGGCTTGCGGCGACAGCGGCCTGTGCGCTGGCCCCTCTGTGCGGGCGCCGGTGTCTTCCCGATGTCACTCGTGCTGCCACTCGTGCTGTCACTCGTGGGCGCTGATCTCCCCGCCGATGCCGAGCACGATGTACACGCCGTTGGCGTCGAGCCCGGCGTCGTGCTGGTCGGCCTCGAACGTGCCGTTCACCGCGCCGTCCAGGCCGAGGATGTCCGCGCGGTAGTGGAGCTCGCCGAGCTTGGTGACCTTGGCCGTCCAGCCGCCCGCGAGCTTGAAGGTGCCCGGGCCCTTGTGGGAGCCGCCCATCCAGGCGTGCACCGTGCCGTCCATCGAGAGCACGACGAACATGTCGTTGGCGTCGACCCCGGCGTCGTGTCCGTTCGCCTCCAGGGTGCCGTAGACCTGGCCGTCGTGGACGATCTTGGCGACGTAGTGCAGCTCGCCGAGCTTCTGGATCTCGGCCTTGCTGCCGTCCGGCAGGGTCTGGCCGCCGGCGGGGGAGGTCCCCTTGCCCGGGGCGGCGGGCGGGGTCGTGTGCTTGGCGCCGGGCGGTGCCGCCGGCGAGCCGGTCGGAGAGCCGGTCGAAGCGGAGGCAGGCGTGGAGGCCGGGGCAGCCGCAGAGGCGGAAGTGGAAGCCGTGGGCGTGGTGGCGACGGTGGCGCTTGGCGTGGCGCTGGGCGTCGCGCCGCCCTGCACGGTGGACGTGCTGCTGCAGGCCGTCGCGGCGGGGACCAGCAGGGCGGCGGACAGGACGGTGCCGGCCAGCGTGCGGACGGCGGGGGCGCGACGGATCGTCAGGAAGGACATGCGGTTTCTCCTGCGCGAAGTACGGGTGGGAGCACGCCCGTTGCCCGACCCGGTCCGAACGGTGACCGCGGGCGGCGTACACGATCGAAGTTAGTCCGGAGAGTCGACGGAATGGAGCATTCCGTGTCACCGGATCGTCACGCCCGCTGCCGGACCGGCCGAGCGGTCCTCGCCGCGATGCGGCGCTCGCCCCCGTTCACGTCCCCCTCAGGGTCAACGGGGGCTGAGGAGGCAGAATTCGTTGCCTTCCGGGTCGGTCAGGATCCTCCAGGAGATGACGGACTGGTCGATGCCGGGGTCGGTGGCGCCCAGGGCGCGCAGCCGGGCCTCCTCGGCCGCCACGTCGTCACCGCGGTAGGGGCTGACGTCGAGGTGGACGCGGTTCCACCCGCTCTTGGTGTCGGGGGTGCGGATGAACTCCAGGTAGGGGCCGACGCCCTGGGAGGAGCGCATGGTCGCGTGGTCGTCGGCGACCTCGTGCAGCGTCCAGTCCGTTGCCCCGCCCCAGAACCGCGCCATCTCACGCGGGTCGGCGCAGTCGACCACCACCGCGGCGATCGGCCCGGTGTCCCGGTAGACCTCGCGGGGCTCCAGGACGCAGAACTCGTTGCCCTCGGGGTCGGCCATGACGGTCCAGGGGACGTCGCCCTGGCCCACGTCGGCGAGCGTCGCGCCGAGGTCCTTCAGGCGCGCGACCAGCTCGGCCTGGTGGGCGGCCGAGGTGGTGGCCAGGTCGACGTGGACCCGGTTCTTCGCCGTCTTGGGCTCCGGGCGGGCGATGATGTCGATGCAGACGGCCGCGGGGTCGGGGTAGGCGAAGCCCACGGGTTCGAGGTTGGTCACGCCGGGCGCCTCGTGGTGGACACCCCAGCCGAGCGCCTCCGCCCAGAAGCGGCCGAGCGCGTCGTCGTCGTGGGCCTTCATGTTGATCTGCACGAGTCGTGTTGCCATGGTGCGGATCCTAGGGGCAGCCGCCGGCCGACGGCATCCGATTTCGGTCGGCGCATCGGGTGTTCCGGCTGGTCAAGGGCGGTGGCGGTGGCGAGGGCGGCGGGGAGGACGCGGGGCGGTCGGGTGCCGGGCCGTCACCGCTGGGCGGCCGCCTCCCGGAGGGCGTCGAGCAGGCCCTGCACCGCCGGGTGGGACAGGGCGGTCTCGCGGACGGCGGCGTGGACGGTGCGGACCGGTTCGGGGCGGCGCACCCGGCGGACCACGACGTCGGGGTGGCGGCCGGTGAGCCCCAGCCTCGGCATCACGGCCACGCCGAGGCCGGCGGCGACGAAACCCCGGGCGGTGGCGTGGTCCTGGCCGTCCACCACGACGTCGGGGCTGAAGCCGGCGGCGGCGCAGGCCCGGAGCACGGGTTCCAGGCAGGGGCCGGGCGGCTCGCTGCCGATCCACGGCTCCTCGGCGAGGTCGGCGAGGTCGAGGACGCGTTTGGCGGCCAGCGGGTGGTCCGCGGGAAGGACCGCCACGTAGGCGTCGTCGAGCAGGTGCACCAGCCGGACGCCCGGCACGGGGGCCTCGGGGCCGCCGATCACCAGGGCGAGGTCGGCCCGGCCGTCGGCCACCTCGCCGAGCGGGTCCTCGGGGCCGTTCAGTCGCAGGTCGATCCGCACGCCGGGGTGTTCCCGGCGCACCCGGGCGACGGCGGGCGCCACCAGCCGGGCCCCGACCGTCGCGAAGTAGCGGATGGCGAGCCGTCCGGTCCGCCCGGCCCGCAGTTCGGCCAGGGCCGTCTCCGCCTCGGCGACGTTGCGGCTGATGGTGGCGGCGTGTTCGGTCAGCAGGCGTCCGGCCTCCGTCGGCCGCACGCCCCGGCCGGCCCGTTCCAGCAGGGCGGTCCCGGCCTCCCGCTCCAGGGCCGCGATCTGCTGGCTCACGGCCGAGGGGGTGTACCCCAGATTGGCCGCGGCGGCGGTGACCGATCCGCTGCTCACGACGGCCCGGAGCACCTGCATACGCCTCACATCGAGCATGTAGCACAGCTTAAAGGAGATGAAGATCTTTTCGCTTGTGCTGTCGAATCGGCCCGGGCAGCGTTCCTCCCATGAGAACCGCAAGTCTGTACTGGTCACGCGTGGGAGTCCTCGCGCTGCTCTGGGGATCCACCTTCCTGTGGATCCGACTGGCCCTGGACGGCCTGCGTCCGGCTCAGGTGACGGTCGTCCGCTGCGCCCTGGGGGCCCTCGTCCTGGTGGTGATGTGCCTCGCCCGGCGCCTGCGGCTGCCGCGCTCGGCCGCGACGTGGCGGCACGTCGTGGTGGCCGCGTTCTTCTGCAACGCCCTGCCGTTCACCCTGTTCAGCCTCGGCCAGCAGACCGTCGACTCCGGCCTGGCGGGCGTGCTGAACGCGACGACTCCGCTGTGGTCGCTGCTGATCGGCCTCGCCCTCGGCACCGACCGTCGACCGGGCGCGCTCCGGCTGGGCGGACTCCTGCTCGGATTCGGCGGCACGCTGTTGATCTTCGCGCCCTGGCAGCACGGCGATGCGGTGGGCTGGGGCGCGCTCGCCATCCTCGGCGCCTCGCTGAGCTACGCCGTCGCCTTCGCCTACATGCGGCGCCACCTGGTCGGCCGGGGCACGCCCACCCTCTCGCTGTCCGCCGCCCAACTGCTCGCGGCGACCGGACTGACCGCGCTGACGCTACCCGCGGGCGGCGCGCTGCCGACCCACCTCGGCGCGATCCCGCTGATCGCGGTGGCCGTGCTCGGGGTCCTCGCCACCGGGGTGACGTTCCACCTCACCTACCGCATCATCGCCAGCGAAGGCGCCACCGACGCCGCCACCGTCGGCTACCTGCTGCCCGTCGTCTCGATCCTGCTGGGCGCGCTCGTCCTCGACGAACCCGTCAGCCCGAGGACCCTCACGGGCATGGCCGTCGTCCTCGCCGGAGTGGCGATGACCCGGCTGCGCGGGACACCCGCACCGGCGGTGGCGAGGTGACCATGCGATCCCCATCCCCCTGGTCCGTACCGGACTTCCGCACCCTGTTCGCAGCGACCACGCTCAGCCGGCTCGCCACCAACGTCAGCTACGTCGCCGTCCCGCTCATCGCCGTCTGTGCCCTCGACGCGACCCCGGCCCAGGCCGGCCTGCTCGGGGCCCTGGGCACCGCCGCCTTCCTCCTCATCGGACTGCCCGCCGGAGCCCTCGCCATCGGCGCCGCGATCGCCGGCGCGATCGGCCAACTGGCCGGAGTCCACCTCGCGCTGTGGGCGGGCGGCGCTCTGATCGCGACGGCCTTCCTGCCGGTCCACCTCTCCCCGGTCCGCCGCCGCCGCGACCTTCCGCCGCAGTCCGAGCCGGTCGACCGGAGTGCGAGCCGGGCGGGAGCGGGGCCCGTAGCGGCGACCAGCCGCGCGGCGCGAACGCGACGAGAACGGCGGCTGTAGCTGCGGCATATTTGTGGTTTCCGCCAGTACGGCGCTCCGGTGGCCGGAAGCGAGACTTCCCGGCAGGAGCTTCGGCCCGGACGAGGGCCGATGCCGTGGACGAACGGGGAGCATGATGACCGGTCAGCTGTACGACGAGATCGGCGAGGCGTTCGAGGGCTTCAAGACCCTTCCGCTGACGCGCTACGGGGAGGTGCCCGGCTTCCTCGCCCTGGTGGGCGACGTGACCGGCAGGTCCGTCCTGGACCTGGCCTCCGGGACCGGCTTCTACAGCCGGGAGTTCAAGCGCCGGGGCGCATCCCGCGTCCTCGGTGTCGACATCTCTTCCGAGATGGTCGGCGCGGCCCGGGCCATGGAGGGCAAGGAGCCGCTGGGCGTGGAGTACGAGGTCGGCGACGTCGCCGAACTGCCCGTCTACGAGCAGCGGTTCGACCTCGCCGTCGCGGTCCAGTGCTTCAACTACGCCGACGACGTCGCCACCATCGAGCGGATGTGTCGCAACATCCACCGCAGCCTCGCGGACGGGGCCGAGTTCTTCGCCTTCGTGCAGCACCCGGACTACCGTTTCGACGGGCCGTCCCTGGCCAAGTACGGCTTCCTGTGCGAATCGCTCGGCGAGGTGACCGAGATCGGGCCGCGGGTGAGGATCACCGCGCTCCTCGACCCGCCGATCTCCTTCGTCGCGAACCCGCCCAGCCGCGAGACGTACGAACGGTCGCTGCACGCGGCCGGATTCAAGGACATCACCTGGGTGCCCCTGGAGATCTCCGAGGCCGGTGTGCGCGAGTACGGCGAGGACTTCTGGGCCGATTTCGCCGCCAATCCGCCGCTGACGATGCTGCGGTGCCACGCCTGAGGCCTGAGGCCTGAGGCCTGATGCCTGACGTCTAACGCCTGAGGCCTGACGCCTGACGTCTAACGCCTGAGGCCGACGCCGCGACGCGAGACGCGCGGGCCCCCGAAAAGAACGGGGGACGGCACACCCCCCCCACGGACGTATAAAAAAAACAAAA
>NZ_JBHWGD010000169.1:2025-7779 GCF_042733235.1 Kitasatospora sp. NPDC059722 | reverse complement strand
GGTGCTTTCCATCTACCCCTCCGGGGCGCCCTCTGGGGGTTGGGGCCCCCATCCCCCCCCCCCCCGGGGCCTGGGTTGGGGCCCGGCCCCCCGGGCCCCACCCACCCCGCCTCCTGGAGGACCGGATGAGCCAGCCCACCCGTACCGAGGTCCTCGGCGAGCACGAGGACCGCTTCGACGAGATCCTCACGCCCGAGGCGCTCGCCTTCCTCGCGCGCCTGCACGACGAGTTCGCCGACCGGCGCACCGGCTTGCTCGCCGAGCGCCGCCGCCGCGCCGCCGCGCTCGCGGCCGGCGGCACGCTCGACTTCCTCCCGCAGACGCGCGCCGTCCGCGAGGACACCACCTGGCGCGTGGCCGGCGCCGGACCCGGCCTCGCCGACCGCCGGGTGGAGATCACCGGCCCGCCCGAGCGCCGGATGACGGTCAACGCGCTCAATTCCGGTGCGAAGGTGTGGCTCGCCGACTTCGAGGACGCCACCGCGCCCACCTGGCACAACCTCGTCTCCGGCCAGCTCAACCTGATCGACGCGATCGAGCGCCGGATCGACGACACGACGCCCGGGGGCAAGCGCTACCGGATCGGCGACGACCCGGCCACCATCGTCGTCCGCCCCCGCGGCTGGCACCTCGACGAAGCCCACCTGCTGATCGACGGCCGCCCGGCCATCGGCGCGCTGGTCGACTTCGGCCTCTACCTCTTCCACTGCGGCCGTCGCCAGATCGAGCGCGGCAGCGGCCCGTACTTCTACCTGCCCAAGCTGGAGAACCACCTCGAAGCCCGCCTCTGGAACGACGTCTTCACCTTCGCCCAGCGCGAGTTGGGCATCCCGTACGGCACCGTCCGCGCGACCGTCCTGATCGAGACCATCACCGCCGCCTTCGAGATGGACGAGATCCTCCACGAACTGCGCGACCACGCGGCCGGGTTGAACGCGGGCCGCTGGGACTACCTGTTCAGCCTCATCAAGAACTTCGCCCACCACGGCCCGCGGTACGTCCTGCCCGACCGCGCGACCCTCACCATGACGCAGCCCTTCATGCGCGCCTACACCGACCTCCTCGTCCGCACCTGCCACCGCCGCGGCGCCCACGCCATCGGCGGCATGGCCGCCGCCGTCCCGCAGCGCGACCCGGCCGCCAACGAGGCCGCCCTCACCAAGGTCCGCGCGGACAAGGAACGCGAGGCCGGCGACGGCTTCGACGGCTCCTGGGTCGCCCACCCCGGTCTCGTCGCCACCTGCCACACCGCCTTCGACGCCGTCCTCGGCGACCGCCCCCACCAGCTCGACCGCACCCGCGAGGACGTCGACGTCACCGCCGCCGACCTGCTCGCCGTCCACCGCCTCTCCCCCGGCCTGCCGACCGACCACGGGCTGCGGTCCAACGTCGCCGTCGCCCTGCGCTACCTCACGGCGTGGCTCGGCGGCGCCGGGGCCGTCGCCGTGTTCGGCCTGATGGAGGACGTCGCCACCGCCGAGATCGCCCGCTGCCAGATCTGGCAGTGGCAGCACCACTGCACCCGGCTGACCGGCGGCTCCCTCGCCACCCCGGACCTGGTGCGCCGCCTGATCGACCGCGAGCGGGCCGCGCTCCTCGGCGAGGGCGTCGACCCCGAACTGCTCGACCACGCGGTGCGGATCCTCGAAGAGACCGCCCTCGGCGACGAACTCCCCGCCTTCCTCACCACCGAGGCGTACGCCCGCCACCTCGTCCGCGACCGCGCCGCGGCCTGACCCGCCCACCCGTACGGAGGCAGCCTTGAACGAGATCCGCCGTCACGAGACCAGTCATGACGAAGCCAGCCGTGACGAAGCCAGCCGTGGCGAAGCCGGCCGTCACGAGACCGGCCGTGACAAGACCAACCGTGACGCGATCCGCCGCGTCGCCGTCGTCGGCGCCGGCCAGATGGGCTCCGGCATCGCCGAGGTCTTCGCCCGTGCCGGCCTGGATACCATCGTCTGCGAGAGGGACCCGTCCGCACTCCGGGCCGCCCGCGGCCGCATCGACCGCTCCCTGCACCGCGCCGTCGACCGCGGCCGGATCAGCCCGACCGACCGCGAGGACACCTGGGCCCACCTGCTGTTCGCCGACGACCTCGAAGCGCTCGCCGACCGCCAGCTCGTCGTCGAGGCCGTCATCGAGGACGAACACCTCAAGACGGACGTGCTCACCGCGCTCGACAAGGTCCTCGCCGACGACGAC
Source organism: Kitasatospora sp. NPDC059722 (assembly GCF_042733235.1). Taxonomy (NCBI): domain Bacteria; kingdom Bacillati; phylum Actinomycetota; class Actinomycetes; order Kitasatosporales; family Streptomycetaceae; genus Kitasatospora; species Kitasatospora sp. NPDC059722. The sequence goes on along the minus strand of NZ_JBHWGD010000169.1, from coordinate 5,574 downwards.
GCGGTCCTCGCCACCAACACCTCGTCCATCCCGGTCACCCGCCTCGGCAACACCACCGGCCGCGCCTTGCACGTCCTCGGGCTGCACTTCTTCAACCCGGCCCCGGTGATGCCCCTCGTCGAGCTCGTCGCCTCCCTGCACACCTCCCCACCCGTCCTGGCCCGCGCCGAGGCCTTCGCGCGCGACGTCCTCGGCAAACACGTCGTCCACTCCCGCGACCGCGCTGGCTTCGTCGTCAACGCCCTGCTCGTGCCCTACCTGCTGTCCGCGATCCGGATGGCCGAAGCCGGCCACGCCACCCCCGAGGACATCGACGCCGGCATGGTCCACGGCTGCGCCCACCCGATGGGTCCGCTCCGACTCGCCGACCTCATCGGCCTCGACACCGTCGAGGCGATCGCGCGGTCGATGTACGACGAGTACAAGGAGCCGCTCTTCGCACCCCCGCCCCTGCTCTCCCGCATGGTCGAGGCGGGCCTGCTCGGCCGCAAGACCGGGCAGGGGTTCCACCCGCACCGCGGGGTGTGACCGAGCGGGCCCCGCCGGTGTCCAGGCCTCTGTCACGAAGGGCCGGACACCGGCGGGGCCTTGTGCTGTCCCCGGGAAGGGGGTCGGATCAGCCCGCCAGTTCCTCGCGCAGGTGGCGGGCGGCAGCGACCAGGCTGTCGAGGGAGGCGCGGGTCTCCGCCCAGCCGCGGGTCTTCAGGCCGCAGTCGGGGTTGACCCACAGGCGCTCGGCCGGGATCGCCGCGAGGCCCGCGCGCAGCAGCGCCACGGCCTCCTCGGTGCTCGGCACGCGCGGGGAGTGGATGTCCCACACCCCCGGACCGACCTCGCGCGGGTAGCCCGCCCCGGCCAGTTCCCCGGCCACCTCCATGTGCGAGCGCGTCGCCTCCAGGGAGATGACGTCCGCGTCGAGCTCGTCGATCGCCGTCATGATCGCACCGAACTCGGCGTAGCACATGTGGGTGTGGATCTGGGTGTCGGCGCGGACGCCGGAGGTGGCGACACGGAAGGACTCCGTCGCCCAGTCCAGGTAGGCCGGGCGGCCGGCGGCCCGCAGCGGGAGGGTCTCGCGCAGGGCCGGCTCGTCGACCTGGACGACGGCCGCGCCGGCGGCCTCCAGGTCGGTGACCTCGTCGCGCAGGGCGAGGGCGACCTGGCGGGCGGTCTCGGCGAGCGGCTGGTCGTCGCGCACGAAGGACCAGGCGAGCATGGTGACCGGGCCGGTCAGCATGCCCTTGACCGGGCGGTCCGTCAGGCCTTGCGCGTAGCGGAACCAGTCGACGGTCATCGGGTGCGGGCGGGAGATGTCCCCGGCCAGGACCGGCGGGCGGACGTAGCGGGTGCCGTAGGACTGCACCCAGCCGTGGCGCGTGGCGAGGTAGCCGGTGAGCTGCTCGGCGAAGTACTGGACCATGTCGTTGCGCTCGGGCTCGCCGTGGACGAGGACGTCGAGGCCCGCCTTCTCCTGGTAGGCGATGACCTCGCGGACCTCCGCCTCCATGCGCTCCCGGTAGGCGGCGGCGTCGATCCGTCCCGCGCTCAGGTCGGCGCGCGCGAGGCGCAGTTCGGTGGTCTGCGGGAAGGAGCCGATGGTGGTGGTCGGCAGCAGGGGCAGGCCGAGGCGGGCGCGCTGGGCCTCGGCGCGCTGCGGGTAGGCCTGGGCGCGGCGGGTGTCGTCGAGGGTGACGGCGGCGGAGCGGGCGCGGACGGCCGGGTCCCGGGTGATCGGCGAGCCGGCCCGGGAGGCGAGGTCGGCGCGGTTGGCGGCGAGGTCGGCGGTGATCGCCCCGGTGCCCTCGCGCAGACCCCGGGCCAGCAGCGCCGCCTCCGCGGCCTTCTGCTTGGCGAAGGCGAGCCAGCGCAGGATCTGCGGGTCGACGTCGCGTTCGAGCGTGGCGTCGATCGGCACGTGCAGGAGGGAGCAGGACGGCGCGACGTCGATCCGGTCGGCGAGCCCGAGCAGGGTGGCCAGGGTGGCGAGCGACTGCTCCAGGTCGTTGATCCAGATGTTGCGCCCGTCGACCACGCCGGCCACCAGCCGCTTGCCCGGCAGCCCGCCGGCGGCGGCGAGGTCGTCCAGGTTGGCGGCGGCAGGTCCCGTGAAGTCCAGCGCCAGGCCCTCGACCGGGGCCTTGGCGAGGACCGGGAGCGCCTCGCCCAGACGGTCGAAGTAGCTCGCGACCAGCAGCTTAGGACGGTCGGTCAGTGAGCCCAGCTCGCGGTAGGCGCGGGCGGCGGCGTTGAGCTCGGCGGGGGTGCGGTCCTGGACGAGCGCGGGCTCGTCCAGTTGCACCCACTCGGCGCCGGCGGCCTTCAGAGCGGCGAGCAGCTCCGCGTAGACGGGCAGCAGCCGGTCGAGCAGGGTGATCGGCCGGAAGTCGTCGTCGACGCCGGGGGCGGGCTTGGCCAGCAGCAGGTAGGTGACCGGCCCGACCAGCACCGGGCGGGCGGCGTGACCGAGCGCGAGGGCCTCCCGCAGTTCGCCGACCGCCTTGGCCGGATCGGCGGCGAAGGCCGTGCCCGGTCCCAACTCGGGTACCAGGTAGTGGTAGTTGGTGTCGAACCACTTGGTCATCTCCAGCGGCGCGACGTCCTGGGTGCCGCGCGCCATGGCGAAGTACCCGTCCAGCGGGTCGGCATCGACGGCGTCCCGGTGGCGGGACGGGATGGCGCCGACCGCGACGGTGGTGTCCAGCACGTGGTCGTAGAGCGAGAAGTCCCCGGTCGGGATCTCCTCGATGCCGGAGTCGGCGAGCTGCTGCCAGTTTCCCCGGCGCAGGTCGGCGGCGGTGGCGAGCAGCGTCTCGGCGGTGACGGCGCCCTTCCAGTACCCCTCGATCGCCTTCTTGAGCTCCCGGCCCCGGCCCTGGCGGGGGTAGCCGTACGCGGTGGCGAGGGTCGCCGCGGCTGCGGACTTCGTGGTCAAGGGACTCTCCTTCGCGAGTCTGTCTCTCAAGTACCCGGCGACGGGACGAGGACGCGAAGGGATGACGCACCGGGCGAACCGCTGCACGGGCAGCTCCGCCTGGTGTGGTCGCCGACCCGCCCTCGAGGTCACCGGATGGCCGCGCGCGAACGGTCGCACGCGGGCAGCGGGCAGGTCTTCGGACTCGCGGGCACGGCCGGCCCTTGAAGGGCGGTCACCTACTGGCCGTCGCTTCCCAGACCCGGCCCGGGCCCAGTGCGTATGACGGCGGTCGTTCCCACTCACCGCTGCGGGGCAGTCCCGGACTGGCCAGTTGAATGGCGTCACCGGGTTCCCTCTTGCGACGCCCCGCCTGGCGGACGGGGCGAACCAGCTGCACGGCCAGCCTACGGCCTATCCGCGGTCGCTTCGTCGGGGATTCGGCCATTCGTCCGGATGCTGAGACGACGTCAGGAGACGACGTCGGGATTCGGCGCCACCGCGGACGTGCCGGGGGGGGCCCCCTGGGGGGGGGGCCCCCCCCGCGGTGCAGTGGTAACAGTTGTTACAGTCGGTACAGGAGGGGCGCGGGGGGGGAGGGGCGGTCAGGCCGCCCGGGCCGTACCGCGCGGGCACCG
>NZ_JBHWGD010000169.1:0-2015 GCF_042733235.1 Kitasatospora sp. NPDC059722 | reverse complement strand
GTCGGCTGCGGCCCCACCGGTCGTACCTGTCGTACCTGTCGTACCTGTCGTACCTGTCGGGCCTGGTCGGTCAGGAGGCGTTGAGGGCCGTGTCGTCGATCACGAAGCTGGTCTGGAGCGAGGCGTCCTCGGTGCCGGTGAACTTGATGGTGACGCTCTGCCCGGCGAAGGAGGAGAGGTCGTAGGTGTGCAGGGTGTAGCCGTTGGCCGCGTTGACGTTGGAGAAGGTGGCCAGGGTGGTGGAGTTGGCCTGGACGGTGAGCTTGTCGTAGGCCGTGGTGCCGGTCTCGGCGGTGTCGATGTGCAGCCAGAAGCCGAGCGACGCCTTGCAGCCGGCCGGGATCGTGACGGTCTGGCTCAGGGTGTCGGTGTGGCTGCTGCCGTAGCCGTCGAGCCACGCCTTCCAGGAGCCGGAGCGGGCGGCCTCGCTCGCGGAGTTGTCGATCACGCCGGCGGTCGCGGTCCAGGGCGAGGCGCTACCCGTCTCGAAGCCCGGGTTGCCGAGCAACTGGCCCGCACCGGTGCAGCCGCCGCCCGGGGCGGACACGGCCCAGGTGAAGCTCGTCGAACCGGAGGCGTTGGTGGCGTCCTTCGCCGTCACCGTCACGTTGTACGTGCCCGCCGTCGACGCCGTGCCGCTGATCAGGCCGCTGGAGGCGTCGATGGACAGCCCGGTCGGCAGGCCGCTCGCGCTGTACGTCAGGCTCTGGCCGGAGGCGGAGTCCGTCGCGCGGATCTGCAGGGAGGCTGCACTGCCCGTGGTGGTGCTCTGGTTGCCCGGGTTGGTGACCGTCACGGTGTTGCCCGTGCTGGTGCCGGCCCGGAAGGCGGTCGGGCCGTTCGGCGTGCCGAGGCCGGTCGGGCCGTCGTAGCCGGGGCCCGCGGTGCACAGGTAGGACGGGGAGCAGGTGCCGTTGGCGCCGCTGGTCACGTCGTTGAGCGCACTCGTGTGCTGGTACGGGTACTGGGACGGGTAGTCGCTCGCGCCCGGGGTGCCGGCGTCGGCGTAGACGGCGGCGATGATCGGCGACGAGGCGCTGGTGCCGCCGTAGACGGCCCAGCCGCTGCCGCCGTAGGTCTGGTAGACGGCGACGCCGGTGGCCGGGTCGGCGACCGCGGACACGTCGGCGACGGTCCGGTTGGAGCAGCCGCTGTCGCTCTGCCAGCTCGGCTTGGGGTCGTAGGCCGAGCAGCCGGAGCCGGCGCCGTTGCCGCCCGAGCTGGAGCCCCAGACGGTCTCGTGCCAGCCGCGCGCGCTGGAGTCGCGGGTCAGCGAGGTGCCACCGACGGCGGTGACGTACTGGGAGGCCGCCGGGTACTCGGTGCCGTAGCCGGAGTCGCCCGAGGACACGGTGATGGCGACGCCGGGGTGGTTGAAGTACTGGCTGTCCGAGGAGGTGTCGGTGGAGTCCTCGGGGCCGCCGTAGCTGTTGGACACGAACTTCGCGCCCTGGGCGACGGCCTGGTTGACGGCGGCGCCGAGGTCGGCCATGTTCGCCGAGCTCGCCTCGACCAGCAGGATGTGGGCGTTCGGAGCGGCGGCGGAGACCATGTCGACGTCGAGGGAGATCTCGCCCGCCCAACCGGTGTCGCCGGCCGGGTAGTTGGTGCCGCCGTTCTGGTCGATCTTCTTGAAGCAGCCGTTGGCGGTGGTGCACGCAGGCAGCCCGTACTGCGCGCGGTAGGTCGCCAGGTCGGACTCGGCGTTGGGGTCGTCGTTGGCGTCGACGATGGCGACGGTCTGCCCGGCGCCGCCGTTGTTCGACAGGCCGTAGGCGCTCTGCAGGTCGGTCGGCCCGAGGCCGGACGGGTTCACGTCGGGCGAGACCGCGCTGAGGGAGAACGCGTGCGGCTGCACCACGTCGGTGCGCACCAGGGCGTCGCAGGACTTCTGGTGACGCTGGGCCGGCTGGGCGCAGGAGTGCCTGACGTTCGCGCCGGAGGTGGCGGCCGCGGCGCCGGCCGGCGCCGCGACGGCGAGGCCCGCGGCCACCACGGCACCGACGGCAGTCTCG
>NZ_JBHWGD010000168.1:0-7820 GCF_042733235.1 Kitasatospora sp. NPDC059722 | reverse complement strand
CGGTCGGGGCCTTCAACTGCCTTGCTAGGCAAAGGCGGAGGATACGAGATTCGAACTCGTGAGGGGTTGCCCCCAACACGCTTTCCAAGCGTGCGGCCGTGGTGGCCGAAGCATGACGGCGACGGCGGCGGCACGCACCGTCATGTGGCCTATTTGTTGGGTACGCTGACGGACCGTACGCGCTTCCCGCGTGCGGAGTCCGTCCCGTTCCCGTTCCGTCCGTCCCGTTCCGGGAGGCCCCGATGTCCCCGCTCCGGCGTTCCGCCCAGCTCGTGGCGGTGCTCTCGGCCCTGGCCGCCGCGCTCGGGCCGGTCGTCCCGGCCGGCTCGGTGCCGGTGCCGGCCCGCGCGTCGGGCCCGGTGGAGAGGAGCGCCGCCATGCCGTCCACGCTCGACTCCCGGCTGCTCGCCGGCCGCCGGATCGTCTACTCGTACCCGGGGCCGACCCCGTCGCCCGTGGTGCTCCAGGCGATCCGCGAGGGCCGGGCGGCCGGGGTCATCCTGTTCGGCGAGAACGTCACCGGTCCCGAGCAACTGGCCGAAGCGGTCGGCGAGTTGCGGCAGGCCGCGGCGGAGTCGCCGGTGCCGGAGCCACTGCTGCTGATGACCGACCAGGAGGGCGGCAAGGTCCGCCGCCTGCCCGGTGCGCCCGAACTCTCCGCCCGCGCCACCGGGTTGTCGCCCGACCCGCTCGCCGAGGCGGCCCGCTCGGGCGCCGGCGCGGGGGAGAACCTCGCGGAGTCCGGCCTGAACGTCAACCTCGCCCCCGTGCTCGACGTCTACGACACCCCGGGCAACTTCATCGACCGCCACGAGCGCTCGTACGGCCGGGATCCGGCCGCGGTGGGCCGGCTGGGCAGCGCGTTCGCCGCCGCGCAGCAGGGCCTCGGGGTCGCCGCCACCGCGAAGCACTTCCCCGGTCTCGGCTCGGCCGCCCGGGACGCGAACACCGACGAGCGCCCGGTCACCCTGCCCGTGCCGCTCGCCGAGCTGCGGGCCCGCGGCGAGGAGCCGTACCGGGCGGCGATCGCGGCGGGCGTCCGGCTGGTCATGGCCTCCTGGGCGGTCTACCCGGCGCTCGACGCCGAGCGCCCGGCGGGCCTGTCGCCCGCGATCGTGCGGGGCGAGCTCCGGGAGCGCCTGGGCTTCGGCGGCGTCACGGTGACGGACGCCCTCGAAGCCGGCGCCCTCACCCCGTACGGCGACACCGGCGCCCGTGCCGTCGCGGCCGCCGACGCCGGCATGGACCTCCTGCTGTGCTCGGCCCGCGACCCGCAGCAGGGCGAGGACGCGGCCGCCGCCGTCGCCGCCGCCCTGGACTCGGGCCGGCTGGACCGGGCGGCCTTCGACGTCTCCCTCGCCCGCATCACGGGCCTGCGCGCCGCACTCGACTGACGGCGGGCCTCAGGGCGAGGGCGGTGCGGTGCGCAGCCCGTCGAGGATGATGCGGAGGTTGCGCTCCCACTGCTGCTCGTCGGCCCGTAGGCCCAGGGTGCGTTCGCCGGTCGCGGCGGCGGCGAGCAGGAACGGGACGTCCTCCCACGCGACGTCCGCGCGCATCGCGCCCGCCTCCTGGGCGCGTTCGACGAGCTGCCGGATCCGGGCCCGCAGGTCCGCCAGCTGCCGGGCGAGCGAGTCCCCGCAGGCCCCGCCGAGTGCCTCGCCGATGCCGCAGCTCTCGGCGCGCAGCCCCACGTAGGCCGCGGCGAAGCCGCAGAACCCGTGCCAGGGGTCGGGGTCGGCGAGGGCGTCGTCGGCGCGGTCCGCGATCTCGCCGAGGAGTTCGTCGAGCAGCGCTTCGAGCAGCACCTCCAGTGAGGGGATGCGCCGGTAGAAGGTGCCGACGCCGACGCCCGCCCGGCGGGCGATCTCGTGGGCGGAGACGCCGACGCCGACCTCGGCCACGGCGGTCCTGGCGGCCGCCACGAGGCGTTCGACGTTGCGCCGGGCGTCGGCGCGCGGGAGCCGGCCCGACGCGTCGGCGAGCAGGCGGTCCACGGTGCTGCCGCGCGGTGCCGGCGACGGCGCGTTCGGCGCGATGGTCGGCGCTGTGCTCGGCGTGGTGTCCGGCGGTGTGTTCACGGGCCGATCCTAGCCGCTAACTGGACCAATCCTGTCCGCTTGGCTAGAGTCCCCGGCAGATCAAACGGACAAGGTCTGTCCGTTTATGGTTGGGGGGCTTGTCGTGACATCCGCTGTGGCATCCGTCGTGGAACCGCGGAAGATCCGGGTCGGCATCATCGGGGCGAACCCCGACCGGGGGTGGGCCGTCCGGGCGCACCTGCCCGCGCTGCGGGCGCTGCCGCAGTACGAGATCACCGCCGTCGGCACCAGCCGCCCGGAGAGCGCCCGGGCGGCGGCCCGCGCCTTCGGTGCGGCGCACGCCTTCACGGACGCCGCGCGGCTGGCCGGGCACCCCGACGTGGACCTGGTCGTCGTCACCGTGAAGGTGCCCGCGCACACCGAGCTGGTCGGGGCCGCGCTGGCGGCCGGCAAGCACGTGTACTGCGAGTGGCCGCTGTCCCGGACCACCGCCGAGGCGCAGGCGCTCGCGGCGGCGGCCCGCGGTGCCGGCGTGCACCACGTGATCGGGCTCCAGGCGCGGTACGCCCCGGCGCTCGCCCACGCCCGCGAGCTGGTGGCCGGTGGCAGCCTCGGGCGCATCACCTCGGCGACCGTCCATGCCGCCCGCGGCAAGGGCGCGGGCGGGCTGATCCCAGGCTGGGCGGCCTACACGCTCGACCGTGCCAACGGCGCCGGGACGCTGGAGGTCGCGGGCGGGCACACGCTCGACGCGGTGCAGCACGTGCTCGGCGGGATCGAGGAGCTGACGGCGGTCACGTCCGTCTCGCGGTCCGCGTACACCGTCGCCGAGACCGGCGCCACGGTCGTCGCGACCAGTCCCGACCGGCTCCGCCTCGACGGGACCCTCCTCGGCGGCGCCCGCCTGTCGGCCACCGTCCAGGACGCCGAGGGTGTGGAGGCCGGGACGCGCCTGGAGATCACGGGCACCGAGGGCGCCCTGGCGGTCGTCTCGACCGGGCCCGCCGGTCCGGCCGGCATCCAGATCGGCGAGCTGCGCCTGCTGCGGGCGGACGCCCCCGGCGGCGAGTTCCGGGAGGTGCCGCTCCCGGACCGGTACCGGATGCCCGGGATCGGCCGGGACGCCGAGGGCTTCAACGTGGCCCGGCTGTACGCCCGGCTGGCCCGTGACCTCCGGACGGGGGAGCGCGGCGTGCCCGGCTTCGACGAGGGCGTGCGGGTGCACCGCCTGCTCGACGCGATCGGGCGTTCGGCGGATGCGGGCGGGGTGCGGCAGGTCCCGGCCCGGCGGTAGGGCCGGTGGCCGACGCCGCCGTCCGTCCCTTTTCCCGGTTCTGCCCTCCGGTGGCGGAGGATCTGCCTGTAGTGTTCTGACGGCACGTCACCTCGACAGCCGAGCCCGGGAGTTGGCAGCGTCCGGGCTCGGCCTCCGCAACCGTGTTCGGGGTGGTCGCGCCCCTTCGGGCCGTTCCGATGCCGCCGTGACCCCGCGCCGATGCTGTGACGACTTGAAGAATTCTTCATCTCCAAGGATGATGCTTGCCGGCCGTGCGCCCCGCACCCGGCCGTCGACCCAGCCGCACACGAGGGAGGGAGCGGACGATGCCCGTCCCGCTGTACCAGGCCAAGGCGGAGTTCTTCCGCACCCTCGGCCACCCGGTCCGGATCCGGGTCCTGGAGCTCCTCCAGGACGGCCCCCGGCCGGTCCGCGAGCTGCTGGCCGAGATCGAGGTCGAACCCTCCAACCTCTCCCAGCAGCTCGCGGTGCTGCGCCGCACCCAGCTGGTCACGGCCACCCGCGAGGGCAACACCGTGGTGTACGCGCTCAGCACCCCGGACGTCGCCGACCTGCTGCGGGCCGCGCGGCGGATCCTGACCGAGCTGATCACCGACCAGGGCGCGCTGCTCACCGAACTGCGCGCGCCCGGGGCGGCGCTGCCGGGCCGCTGAGGCGTCCGGCCACCGTTCCGTCCGGCCGCCGTTCTGTTCGGCCGCCATTTCGTCCGGCCGCCGGACCATCCGTCCGCCGCGCGTCCGGACCGCAGACCGTTCCACCCGAGGAGAACCCGCCGCCATGAGCGAGAGCACGCCCGACAGCACGAGCGACGAGAAGCGCCTCCGCAAGGCGATGCTCATCCGCGCGGGCATCTACATCTTCGCCACGCACCTGTTCGCCGGCTTCGTGCTGCTGCTCTTCGCGCTCGGCGGCCGGAAGTAGCGGACCGGGGCCGTCCGCTAGTGGTAGCGGCGGCTGGTGCTCGTCCAGGCCTGGACGCCGTCGACGAGCTCCCGGGTGCCGTCGAGGTACCAGTCGCTCTCCGGGTGCCGCCGCAGCAGCTCGCGGCGCAGCAGCGCGCTCTCGTTGCGCAGCTGCGCGACCCGGGCGCGGACCGCGCCGACGGCCCGCGCCCGGGTGCAGCCGCGCAGGCGCTGCAGCGCGAGCACGGTGTTGAAGGCGGCGGCGCCCTGGCGCTCCTCCCGCTGCAGCGAGTAGAGGTCGTTGATCAGGGTGGCGGCGTCGGCGGTGTGGGCGCGCAGCCGGTGCAGGGCGGGTTCGGCGTGCAGCGCGGCGGGGGCGTCGGCGCCGTGGACGCGTTCCAGTATGTTCATGAACGGGTAGAGGCAGCTGCTGTGCCGACGCAGCCGCATCGTCTCGGCCAGGCCGAGACGGGGGACGGTGCCGTGGGCGCGGTGCTCGGCCTCGGCGGGGAAGGTCGCGAGGCAGGCCTGCCACTCGCGGGCGGCGCGGGCGCGCCAGGCCGGGGAGGCCGGCCCGGTCTGCCGATGCCACAGTTCGCGCCAGGCGGCGGTGAGTCGGTCGTCCCCGACGGCCGGTGCCGCGCCGTCCAGCACGGCGATCAGCGGGTCGACGATCGCCCGTGCCTCACCGGGCCGGCGGCCGGGGGAGCCGTCGAAGCGGTCGTCGAGGATGGTGAACCAGCCGAGGACGTCGATCAGGAGGTCGAGGTCGGCGCCCCGGGTGCGCGGGTACGCGTGGCCGATCAACTCCGGCAGGGTGTAGGCCTGGTAGCGGGCGAGCTCGGCGCGGGTGAGAAGGCCGCGGTCGACCGCCCAGTCGGCGTGCCGGGCGGTGGCGGCGGCCAGTTCGGCGGCCGGGCGGGCGGGTCGGCGGACCGGGTGCGTGGCGGGCCGGAGGGTGGGCGGGTCGGCCGGACACCGGCCCGCTGCCGTCTCCTGCCGCCCTCCGCCGCTCTCGCGCGGGGCCAGCCGGACCCGCAGCCCGTGCGCCTGGACGGTCGTCCAGACCACCTCGCGGGCCCGCGCCCCGGGGACGGCCACCGGCCGCCAGCGGCGCAGGATCGCGGCCGCCGCGACGGTCAGTTCGGCCCACGCGAAGGCCTCGCCGATGCACTTGTGCTTGCCCGCGCCGAACGGCAGGTAGGACTGCCGCCCGGCGCCGCCGTCCTGCCACCGCTCGGGGCGGAACGCGAGCGGGTCCGGGTGGCGGACCGGGTCGCGGTGCAGCGCGGTGAGGCTGTACAGCAGCTCGGTGCCGGCCGGGATCCGGTACGGGCCGAGCTCGACGGGCAGCTGCGCGGTGCGCATCAGGAACGCGTTGGGCGCGTGCAGCCGCACCACCTCCTGGGTGACGGCGCGCGTGTACGTGAGGCGGGCGAGGGCTTCGGGCGTGGGGACGGTGCCCGCGGGCAGGTGCTCGTCCAGCTCGGCGAGGACGCGGGCCTCCACCTCGGGGTGGCGCAGGAGCTCGTCGATCAGCCAGGTGAGGGTGGTGGAGACGGTCTCCGTCCCGGCGCCGAACATGGTGATCGCCTCGGAGCGCACGTCGGCCTCGGTGAGCGGACGGCCGGTGGCCGGGTCGGTCGCGGCGCGCAGCACGGCGGGCAGCGTGCCGGCCGGACCGCCGTCGGTTGGACCGCCCTTCGCCGCACGGCCGTTGACGGCCTGGTCGACGACCCGGTTGAGCACCCGGACGGCCGCGTCGAAGCGCCGGTTGACGGGCAGCGGCAGCCGGGCCATGGCCGGGTGGGGGTAGAGCGACTGGACGATCTGGCCCTTGACCAGGTCCGGCAGCGCGCGGTGGAAGGCGAGCGTGGCGTCCTCGCTGAGCCGGGCGTCGAACAGGGAGCGGGTGACGATCTCCAGCGCGAGGTGGTTCATCTCCTTGGCCACGTCGAGGACCTGACCGGGCCGCCAGCGGGCGGCCCGCTCCTCGGTGACCCGGTGCATGACGGCGATGTACCCGGCCATCCGGTCGGGGCCGAACGCGGGCTGGATCACCCGGCGGCGGTCGCGGTGGGCCTGGCCCTCCGACATCAGCAGGCCGTCGCCGAAGGCCGTCCTGAGGGTGTCCTGGACGGCGCCGCGCGGGCAGCCGTGGGCGTGGGTGGTGAGCAGCGCGTGGACGAGCGGCGCGTCGGTGACCACGCAGACGGTGCGCGGGCCGAGCCGGATGCGGACCACGCCGCCGTGGCGGGCCAGCGAACCGAGGAAGCCGAGCGGGTCGCGCAGCAGGGCGGCGGCGTGGCCGAGGCCGGGGAGCGCGCCGGGGGCGAGCGGCGGGACGGCCGCGGGGGAGAGGGCTCTCGTGGCTTTCGGCGCTTCCGGTGGGGTGGCCTTCGGTGGAGTGGCTGTCGGCGGTGTCGGTGTCGGTGGGGTCGGTGTCGGCCGGACGGCTGTCGGCGGGGTGGCCTTGGGTGGAGTGGCCGGTCTCGGCGTCCCGGGGGCCGCCGCCGTCCTTCGCGCCGCCGGTGTGCCGCTCGTCGTGAGTGTCTCCGTCGTCAGGGTCATGACACTACCTCTCACCAGATGGGCCGGTGCGGCGGTACCGCGGGATGCGCCGTCGCGCCGGCCGGAAGGCGGGGAACCGGTCACCGCGGAGCCCCGCGTACGTCCTTCCCAGAGGGCGCACGCCATAGGAAACGCGCCGTTCGGACGGGCGTTGCGCGGCGTACGGGTGGATCACCCCAACGGTCCATCGGCGACACCCGCCCGCGCGCCCCCGGGCCGGCCCGCACGCCCGCCGCGACCTGCGGTGATGGCGGTGCACCGGTGCGCCCGTGCGTGCCCCGCCGGCAGGGTCTTTCGGCCCTCGCCGGTCGGCCGCGGGCGGGTCCAGCATGGTGGCGGACAAGGAGGTTCCCTGATGACCCGTCTGCGCCACCGGCCCGCGCTCACGCCCTACCCGACGCCGGTTGCCGGGACGGCTCGGTGTGATCTGCACCGTGCGGACACGAAGCCGAGGGCCGGGAGGTGAGGGCGGGGCGGCCGGGGGGCAGGAATCCCCCGTACGCCGCTCCGCCACCGAACCGGTCCGACGCCACGAGACGGGAACTGGGATCACATGGACTGCGACGACGAGGTCATGGTGACCGTCCGGATCAGCGCCGCGGAGCGGGCCCTGTTGCGCTCCCTGGCGCGCGACCGCGGCGGGGACGTCTCCGACGTGGCGGTGGACGGCCTGCTGGACGTCATCCCCGCCCTGGACGGCGACGCCGCCGCCCGCCGGCTGCGGCGCGTGCTCGCCCGGCCCGCGCCCTGCGCCGTGACGCTGTGGCTGCCCGCGCCGGTCGGCGACCTGCTGCCGCTGCTGGGCGAGCGGATCTCCCGGACGGGCGGTCCGGCGGCGGGCCCGGCCAGCGCCGCGCTGTCCGCGGCCCTGCGGCTCTGGCTCGGCGGGGACCCGGCGGCGCGGGGCGGGGCCCCCCCCCCGCGGCGCCCCCGCCCGGGGCGCGGCCCCGCGCGCCCCCCCCCCCCCCGCGGGCGGGCCCCCCCCCCCCCCCCGCCCCCCCCCCAGAC
>NZ_JBHWGD010000167.1:0-7966 GCF_042733235.1 Kitasatospora sp. NPDC059722 | reverse complement strand
CCGGCTGCCCCCCGGCGCCCGGAGCCCCCCGGACCCCGGCGCGCCCCGGAGTTGGGGAGCGCCGCGGAGCGCGGGCGCGGGAAGTCGGCCGAGTCGACTTCCCGCTCCCGAACCTTCACACGCGAGTCAGTGGCCGGGGCTCCTCCTGCGGGGACACTGCTCAGCCGTCCGCCGCGCGCGCGGCCGTACCGGAGGTCAGCCGCCAGAGCCCGGCCACCTCGTAGTAGACGCCGTTCACCACCTGCAACAGCAGCAGCGTGACCGGCCAGAGCAGCGCGCCGAGGCCGGGCACCAGGTCCACCGGCAGGGTGTAGGCCATCACGACCCGCACGGCGGCGTCGAGCAGCATCGCCACGCCCCAGATCGCCGTCGAGACCCGCCAGATCCGCCGGAAGGCCGGCTCGCGCTCCCACAGCACGTCCCAGGAAGTGCCGTCGGAGCGGAACCTCCCCTCCAGCAGGGGGCGGCCGCCGTGGAAGAGCAGCGGGCGCCTGGCCCTGATCGAGAGCAGGAACCAGAACCCGGCCACGCCGGTCAGCCAGCCGTCCTTGGCCAGCAGGAACCGCGGGCTGCCGCTCATCAGCGCGGCCGCGACGCCGAGCAGCATGGTCCCGGCGACGAAGCCCGCCATGCCCTCCAGGCTGCGGGTGCGCAGCCACTGCACCGCCGTGGTGAGCGCCGGCAGGAAGGCGCCGGCCAGCAGCGCGACGAAGACGCTCACGCCGGCGGCGCGCAGGCCGTAGTACAGCGCGATCGGGACCGCGATGTCCCGGACGACACCGAGCAGCACGCGCCGGCCGCTCGGCCGCGGCGGCGCCCCGGGGGTCGTCACCGCGGCTCGTTGCGTGTGGTCATGACGTCCTCCGTGTGGCGGGTGTCCGGTCATGACGTCGTCCGCGCGGCGATCGCTGCCCGGCTCGACTGCCGCCTGTCACCTGCACAGCTAACTACTTCCGTGCCGGACGACGGCGAAACCCGGGGCCGCGTCCGGGTGCTCAAGGAGCGCTGGGCGTCGGCCGGTCGCTCTGGGTGACGAACCGGTCCAGCAGCTCGTGCAGTTGATGCTGCTGCTCGGGGGTGAAGACCTCCAGGAGGCCGGCCATCGCGTCGCTGAACAGCGCCGACGCTTCCGCCAGGCGGCGCTCGCCCTCCTCGGTGATCAGGATCTCGTACGTGCGGCGGTCGTTCGGGGTGCGCCGGCGGAGCAGCAGGCCGCGGTTCTCCAGGTCGTCGACGATCCGCACCAGGGTCGACTTGTCGATGCCGAGCGCCGTGCCCAGCTCGCGCTGGCTGCGGGCCCCGCCCTCGCGGACGGCGGTGAGGACGCCGGCGTGCTGCAGCTCGATGCCGCTGGGCCGGGCCGACTGGTTGGCCCTGGCGCGGGCGAGCTGGTGGGCGCGGTACATCAGCAGTCCGAGGGCGGCCGGGGCGGAGGGTTGAGGTTCCATGGGGGTGATGCTACCGTCCGAGACGGTCTCATCTGAGACGATCTCAACTCGGAGGCGCAGCATGCGTGTTCTGATCATCGGTGCGGGCCTGGCGGGCCCGTGCCTCGCCCACGGTCTCCGCCGGCACGGTCACGAGGTGCGGCTCTTCGAGCGGGACGCCGCCATCGACGCCCGCTCGCAGGGCTACCGGATCCACATCGGTGGCGACGGGGACGCTGCGCTGCGCACGTGGCTGCCCGCCGAGGCCTATGCGCAGGCCGTCGCCACGGCCTGCGCGGCGACGGGTGGCGTCAGCATGGCCGGACCCGACCTGCGGGACTTCGCCGAGGTCCCGATCCCGCCGGACTCCGCGGGCCTCACCGTCGACCGGCTCACCCTGCGGCGGATCATGCTGCGGGACCTCGCGGACTCGACCCGCTTCGGCGCCGGATTCTCCCGCTACGAACTGCTCGACGACGGCAGCGTCCGCGTCCACCTGACCGACGGCTCCACCGCCGAGGGCGACCTGCTGGTGGCCACGGACGGCGCCAACTCCGCTGTCCGGCGGCAGCTGTTGCCGGACTTCTCGGTGGCCGTGCAGGACAGCCGGCTCATCTACGGGCGCACGCCGATGACGGACGAGGTGCGGGCACTGACGCCGCGGCAGGCCCTCGACGGCTTCCTCGGGGTGGTCGGTGCGGACGGCCGCCGCCTCGCCCTGGCCGCCCAGCAGTTCCGGCGCGACCCGGCCGACTTCGGGCTCCCGGCGGGCGAGGACTACGTCATGTGGGGCATGGTCGCGCCCGCCGCCCGCTACGGGCCGGACGTCGACGGGCTCGGCGCGGCCGAGCTGCTGGAACTCGCCGAGCGGACCATCGACGACTGGCACCCGTCCCTGCGCGCGCTGGTCGGGCTCGGCGACATCCGGTACGTCGTGCCCGCGAGCATCCTGGTCGCCGAGCGTCCGGCGCCGTGGCCGACGGTGCCGGTGACGCTGGTCGGCGACGCGGCCCACCCGATGGCCCCGGCGGGGGTCAGCGCGGGAGTCGCGATCCACGAGGCCGGACTGCTCGCGTCGCGGCTCGTCTCCGGTGTGCCGCTGCTCGACGCCGTGCGGGCGTACGAGGCGGAGATGCTCGACCACGGTTTCGCGGCGGTCGAGAGGTCGACCCGGCGCCAGGCCGGCGACTTCTCGTAGCAGGCCGCCCCCGGTTACTCCGGCGGCCGGTAGGCCGGCCCCGCGGCCTCGATGTGACTCAGGACGGACGCTCCCGCCAAGGAGACCAGCAGGTCGACGACGACCTCCTCACCCTCCCGGCGGCCGCGCTCGGAGATCTCAAGGCCGATCAGCGCCAGGTCACCGGCCTGGGCCCGCAACTCGTACTGCTCGCGGGTCTCCTCGCCGACGTCACCCGTCTCGTCGCGCTCCCAGGCCTCCACCGCGGCCCTGGCCACGGCCCCGGGCAGCCGCACCGTGACCCGGCCGACCTGGGCGCCGACGCGCTCCCCGATCGCTGCCAGCAGCTTCGCGTCTTCCCGGTACCGGACGTACTGCTCGTCATCCACCACGGGGCGAGACTACTCGGACGACGGGCCGGGCTCGACCGAATTCGGGCGCGGCCGGGAGCTGTCCGGTCGATCATGCGCGAAGCAGGATGACGAGGGCCGCTGCGGTGACGGTGCCGAGGGGATCCGGCTGACGGCCTGTCGGGTGGGGTCCTGTTCAATGCTCGTCATGAACGTTCACGAGTTGGTGCCCAGGTTGGCCGAGCCGGACGTCCTGCGGGCCCGCTGCCGGGCGCTGGCGCTGCTTGACTTCATGCTCGCCGAAATCGCTCCGAGATACGACTATCAGTCGAACTGGCGCCCAGGGGTGGACCTGGCCACGATGGAGGACGGCTCCGGCGATCTGTACGGGATCGTCTTCGATCCGGCCGGGGTCCTCCTCTACGGCTTCGGCTACGAGAGCGATGCCTCGCGGGAGCGGCCCCGGGCCCATTGGCCTGGGTTGCTGGACGACCTTCCGCCAGGGTTGGCGCACTACCCGGCGGATCCGGAGCTGCAGTCCGACGGGTTCTTCGAGGCGACGGTGTGCGCATGGCGCGAGGCCGGAGCCTCCGAGTGGCAGTGCGGGCCGGTGGTGTTCGCCGAGGGCGAGTCCGACGGAGCGGGTTGGCTGTTCGGGGTGCTCGCGGACGGCAGTGCGGAGGCCGTCGGCAGGGATGCCGAGGACTACCACGGACGACCCGTCGATCGCGATGCCGTCGCCGCGATCCTGGCGGGCAGCCCGCTGACGCGCCGGGTGGTCGCGGCGCTTGAGCCTGCGCTGGACTTGGAGGCGAGTGCTGCCCGCGCCCGCAGGATCGGGCACTCGGTGGCGGACGTGTGACCACCGGTTGTCCGGCCACATCGACGAGCCGGTACGGCTCCCACGGATCGCCTACCGCGACGTACCAACGGAGTTGTGTCGTGCGGGGAGTGACATCGTCGGGCTCAAGGACGCCAACGACGATGGGGCCGGACCCCGATCCCGGCAGGTCCGACCCCATCGACTAGGCGACCCGCAGGGTGAGCTCGGCCGTGTGGACCTGGCCCGCGGTCTGGAACTGGAGGAAGACGCGCCAGTCGCCCGGCTCGGGGAGCATGGCCTGGAAGGTCAGCGCCGGGCCGCCGTTGTCGCCGGTCACGGCGTTCGCGGGGTGGAGGTGGGCGAGGGCCTGGTCGCCCTCGTGGAAGGCGCTGAGGTGGGCGTAGCTGTCCAGGTAGGGCTGGAGGTCGGTGACCGGGCGGCCGTCCTGCTCGAAGGACGCGGTCAACTGGTAGGCCCCGGCCATGGGCTGGGCGTGGAGCGTGACGGTGTAGCCGTCCACCGTCGTGCGCTCGGCGGGGGCGGGCAGCGGGACGGGGGCGGCCTCGCCGGGGACGGTCACGGTGCGGCTGAGGACGTACTCCGGGCTGTGGGGGCCGGTGTTCGGGATGAAGTCGGCGTACAGGCGCCAGCTGCCCGGGGCGAGGGGCGCGAGGTCGGCGGTCCAACTGCCGTCCGGGGCCTGCTCCGGGTGGAGGTGCTGGAAGCCGGTGAGGTCGGTGCGGATCGCGTAGAAGTGCAGCCGCTTCGTCTGGTGGACGGTGAGGTCGGTGACCGGCGCGCCGTCGGGCCCGGTGATCGTGAAGCGGACGGGCGCGGCGGTGGTCTCCAGCGCGAGCCGGTACCCGTCCTGCTCCGAGGCGAGGCCGCGGGCGGGCGCGGCGGCCTGCGCGGCGGCCGGAGCCGGTGCCGTGCCGGTCATCCCCGGCATCCCGGCCATTCCGTCGGCCATCGCGGGCGCTGCCGCGGCGGGCTGCGGGCTCCGCGGGACGGAGAAGGCCATGCCGAGCACGAGCAGCGTCGGCACGCAGGACGCGAGCAGCCAGCCTCGGGAGAACGGACGGGCGGCGGCAGCGGTCATCGGCGGGTCCTTCGGGGCGCAGGCGTTTTCGGTCTTCTCGAACAGGAGACCCCCGGCGGGGCCCGGGATCACACAAAATGCGCGACCTGAACGCGTGGTCGGGAGGCCCGCCCGACCCTGGCATGATCGGAGGCATGCACGAACGAGTCATCGCAGCCTGTGACGGAGCTGCCAAGGGGAACCCCGGCCCGGCGGGCTGGGCGTACGTCGTCGCGGACGCCGCCGGGGCGCCGCAGCGCTGGCAGTCCGGCGCGCTCGGGCACAGCACCAACAACATCGGCGAGCTGACGGCCCTGCGCGAGCTCCTCGCCTCGACCGACGCCGCCGCCCCGCTGGAGGTGCGCCTCGACAGCACCTACACCCGGGACGCGGTCACCAAGTGGCTCGTCGGCTGGAAGCGCAACGGCTGGAAGACGGCCGCCGGGAAGCCGGTCGCCAACCGCGAGCTGATCCAGGAGATCGACGCGCTGCTCGCGGGCCGGGACGTCGCCTTCGTGTACGTCCCCGCCCACCAGGTGGACGGCGACCCGCTGAACGCCATCGCCGACAAGGCCGCCAGCGACGCCGCCCGCACCCAGCAGGGCGCCGCCGGCACGGCCGCCGACCTCCCGGTGCCGGACCCGGTCGCGGCGTCCGCGCGCCCGGCGAAGGCCGCCTCCAAGGCCACGAAGACCGCCGCCAAGAAGACCTCCTCCTCGGGCACCGCCCGGACCCTCGCCGCCCGCTACCCCGGCACCTGCCCCTGCACCCGCCCGTACGCCAAGGGCGACAAGATCACCAAGGTCGGCAGCAGCTGGGGCCACCCGGAGTGCGCGGCGGCCCACGCCTGACCTGATCGACGTCGAGTTCTTACACGCCTCTGCCGTTTCCCTTACGAACGGCCGACGTGCCACGGGCACGCTGGCGGCAGGCCACCCGGACCCCGGGACCACGCACGCCACCAGCGAAGATGACACCATGACAGACACCCCCGCGGCCCGCCGCACCGTCCTCGTCGTCGAGGACGACCCGGGCGTGCGCAACACCCTCGACCAGCTGCTCCGGTTCGAGGGCTACGAGGTCCTGACGACCGCGGACGGCCAGGAGGCCCTCGAACTCCTCGACCGGCGGCGCCCGGACCTCGCGGTGGTGGACGTCGTCATGCCCCGCCTCGACGGCCTCGCCCTGTGCCGCATGCTGCGCCGCCGCGGCGACCGGCTGCCCGTCCTCGTCCTCACCGCCCGCCACCAGCTCGGCGACCGCGTCGCCGGGCTGGACGCGGGCGCCGACGACTACCTCGCCAAGCCCTTCGCCGTCGAGGAACTCCTCGCCCGCATACGCGCCCTGCTGCGCCGCGCCGCACCCCTCGACGAGACCGGCCCGCTGCTCTTCGACGGGATCGCCCTCGACGCCGCCGCCCGCCGGGCACAGCGCGGGGACCGTCCGCTCGACCTCACCAAGACCGAGTTCGACCTGCTCGAACTCCTGCTGCGCAACCAGGGGTCGGTGCTCACCCGCCCGCAGATCTACGAGCGCATCTGGGGCTACGACTTCGACACCGACTCGCGCTCCCTGGACGTCTACATCGGCTACCTGCGCCGCAAGACGGAGGAGGGCGGCGAGCCCCGGGTGATCCACACCGTCCGCAACGTCGGCTACACCCTGCGGTCCGCCTGATGCTGCGCGCGCGGATCACCGCCGTCGTCATCGCCGCCGCCCTGTTCGCGATCGGGGTGTCCGTCACCGCCTCCTACCGGGGCGTCCGGGACCTCGTCGCCGACCAGTTCGACCGCAGCCTCAACGACCGGGCCGACGCCGTCGCCGTCATCCTCGACGCCTCGCGCCGCCCGGACCCGCGGCCCGACACCACCGAACAGCTCGTCCTCGCCGACGGGACGGTCGAGTTGCTGACGGCCGGCCGCGCGCCGCTGCCCGTCCCGCCGGGCGCGCTGGACGTGGCCAGGAGCGGGCAGGGCACCCGCGAGGAGGACGTCACCGTCGACGGGACGTCGTACGGCCTCCTCACCAAGGCCCGGCCGGGCGGCGGAGCGCTGATGGTCGGGCAGGCCTACGCGGACGTCGAGCGCGTCGACCACGAGTTCCTGGCCCGGATCACCTGGACCACCGCCGCAGCCACCGCCCTGTCGGCGCTGCTCAGCTGGCTCATCCTCAGCCGCATCCTCGGCCCCGTCCGCCGCCTGGTGCGCGCCGCCGAACACATCACCAGCACCCGCGACCTCACCACCGCGCTCCCGCCCGCCGGGCGCGACGAGGTCGGCCGGCTGACCCGCGCGTTCGAGGCGATGGTCGGCGCCCTGCGCCGCTCGCGCGAGCAGCAGCAGCGCCTCGTCCAGGACGCCAGCCACGAACTGCGCACCCCGCTCACCTCCGTCCGGGGCTGCGCCGAGCTGCTGCAGCGGGCGCGGGGCCGGCTCGACCCGAAGGACGAGGAGCAGATCCTCGGCACGCTGGTGACCGAGACCGTCGCCCTCGACGACCTCGTCCGCGAGCTCGTCGAACTCGCCACCGACGCGCACACCGAGGAGGAGCCGGCGGCCGTCGACCTGGCCGAGACGGCGGAGGAGAGCGCCCAGCGCCACCGGCAGCGGACGGGGCGCGCGATCACCGTGACCGCCGCCGGCCCGGAGCCCGCGCCGGTGCTGGCCCGGCCGCGGGCCGTCCAGCGCTGCATCGACAACCTGATCGGCAACGCCGTCAAGTTCAGTCCGGACGGCAGCCCGATCGAGGTACGGATCGACGGGCGGCGGCTCGCCGTGCGCGACCGGGGGCCGGGGATCGACCCGGGGGAGCGGGACGCCGTGTTCGACCGCTTCTACCGGGGAGCGGGCCAGCAGTCCGCGCCCGGATCGGGGCTGGGCCTCGCGATCGTGCACGACCTCGTCGCCGCCGACGGGGGCACGGTCTTCGCGGGGACGTCCGCCGAGGGCGGGGCGGAGGTCGGCTTCGAGCTGCCGCCGTGCGGAGTGAAGCCGTACGGAGCGAAGCCGTACGGAGCGAAGGTGCCGCGACCCTCGCGGGAAGGGTGCTCCCGGGGCCGCTGATACGGGTGCCGGAACGGCCTTGGGGGGGGGGGGGGGGTGTGTGGGGGGA
>NZ_JBHWGD010000166.1:0-7978 GCF_042733235.1 Kitasatospora sp. NPDC059722 | reverse complement strand
GCGCTGGAGAGGCGGGTGCCGGCGGTGGGGTGCCAGCTGCTGAGGGCGTAGGCGACGTGGGCCTCGTCGGCGTCGGTCCAGTCGGCCATGGCCGCGGTGGCGAGGAGGTCGCCGAGGCCGCCGTAGAAGGCCATCGCGGGCAGGACGGTGGCGCCGGCGGTGCGGGCGCGGTCGGCGAAGTCGGCGAACGTGTCGAGGTTGGCCTCCAGTTCGGCGGCCACGTCGACGTACGGGATTCCGGCGCGCAGGGCGGCCTCGATGACGGGGGCGGTGGTCGAGGCGAACGGGCCGGCGCAGTTGATGACGGCGGCGGCGCCGGCCAGGGCGGCGTCGAGGGCGGCCGGGTCGTCGACGGAGGCCGGGCGGACGTCGAGACCGGTCCCCTCGGCCAGGGCGTGCAGCTTGGCGGCGTCGCGGCCGGAGAGGACGGGGGCGAAGCCGCGCTCGCGCAGGTGGGCGACGACGAAGCGGCCGGTGTGTCCGTAGGCGCCGTAGACGGTGACGGTGGTGTTCGACATTGGGGTTCCCCCGTGCTCGTTCCTTGATCCGACGCGTTCATCCTGCCGGGGGCGGACACCCCCCGACAGTGTCCGGAACGACAGGACCCGTACACTTCCGGACATGGTGACCGTCGCGCTGGCCGTCACGGACGGCATGCTGCACTTCGAACTGGGGCTGGCCTGCGAAGTCTTCGGGGCCGACATGACCGGGCGGGCCGAGTCCTGGTACCGCCTGGAGCTCTGCGGGCCGGGGGCCGTGCAGGTCGGGCGGTTCCGCGTCCAGCCAGACCACGGGCTCGACCGGCTCCCGTACGCGGACACCGTGGTCGTCCCGGGCTGGGCGGACGTCGACGAGGAGCCACCCCGGGAGCTCGTCGACGCCGTGCGCGCGGCCCACGACAACGGCGCGCGCGTGGTCTCCCTCTGCACGGGCGCGTTCGTCCTCGCCGCCGCCGGGCTGCTGGACGGGCTGCGGGCGACGACGCACTGGGCACACACCCGCGTCCTGGCCGCGCGCTACCCCGAGGTGCAGGTCGACCCGGACGTCCTCTACGTCGACAACGGGAGCGTGCTCACCTCCGCCGGCAAGGCCGCCGCGATGGACCTGTGCCTGCACCTCGTCCGGCTCGACCACGGCTCGTCCGTCGCCAACGCCCTCGCCCGTCTGCTCGTCGTGCCGCCCCACCGGGACGGCGGCCAGGCGCAGTTCGTGCCCACCCCGGTGCCCGCGCCCGGGAACCACCCGCTCGCCGACCTCCTCCCGTGGGTGATCGAGCGGCTGGACCAGCCGCTGACCGTCGAGGACCTGGCCCGCCGGGCCAACATGAGCTCGCGCCACCTGGGACGGCACTTCCGGTCCGTCACCGGCACCAGTCCGCTCCAGTGGCTGCTGACCCAACGGATCCGCCACGCCCAGGAGTTGCTGGAGACCACCGAGGACAGCGTCGACGCCATCGCCGCCGCCACCGGCATGGGCACCGGCACCACGCTGCGCCGCCACTTCAACCGCACGGTGGGCGTGCCGCCGGACGCCTACCGGCGGACGTTCCGGCTGCGCGCCGCGGTCAGTCGCTGATCAGCCGCCGTGCGGTCAGTCGCTGAGCAGCCGCCGCACGGTCAGTCGCTGAGCCGCAGCCACGCCGTCAGCCGCTGAGCAGCCGCCACGCGGTGAGCGCGAGGCCGGCGCGCAACAGGCCTGCGGGTTCGGTGAGTTCGAGGCCGAGCGCCTTGCCGAGCTGGTCCAGGCGGCGCGCCACGCTGGTGTGGTGCAGGTGGAGGACCGCGGCGGCGCGGCGCAGGGAGCCGGTGGTGCAGTAGGCGTCCAGCGTGTCCAGGGCGTCCGGGTCGCACGCCGCGATGCGGGCGATCGCGGCCACGTCGGGATCGGCCCGGACGGCGTCCTCCGGCAGGTGCGCGAGGAGGGCCACGGCGCCCAGATCGGCGTGGTGGACGACGGGTTGACGCGCGGTGGTGAAGCGCAGCGCGGTGCGGGCCTCGCGCCAGGACCGGGCCGGTATCCCGGCGGCGCCGATGCCCGCGCGGACGTCGGGCGGGAGGCGGGACGCGTCGACGGTGGTGGCCAGGACGACCCCCGCGTCGGCGAGTTGGGCCGCCTTCACCGGCCGGTCGGGGCACAGGAGGGTGCCGATCCGGTCGAGGGGGTGCGGCGTGCGCACGGCGACGGCGCGCACCGGCAGGTCGGCGGCGAAGCCGAGCAGGCGCAGCGCCCGGGCGCGGGCGGCCTCGTCGGTGTCGGCGCCGATGACGAGTTCGACGAGCGCGGGGTCGGCCATGGTGGTGCGGGCGGGGCCGTAGCGTTCGACGGCGGTGGCGACGGCGATGGCGAGGCGGTCGAGGAGGAGCTCGTCCAGGAGGCCCGCGGGGGTGGGGCGTTCGAGCCAGACGGTGCCGATCTCCTCCTCGTCCAGGGTGATCGGCGCGGACGTGGTGACGGCGGGCGGCCCGGGCGCCTCGCGGCCGTCGGGGGTCATGCGGATCGTCCGGCCGGTGCCGGTGAGGCGGATCCCGGCCGGGCACTCGGCGAGGTTCGCGGAGGCGCGGGCGAGGGCGGGCAGGTCCACGCGTCGGCGCATCAGGGTGTCGTAGAACATGACGACGCGCACGGCGGCCTCGACGTCCGAGCCCAGTTGCGACATCCGTACCGCCAGTGCCTCCATGGACCCGAGGATAGGCGGACACGGGTGAGCGCGGGGGCGCCGATCGGTGCGTGATCCCGGCGGAACGCACGACGGTTGGCGGCGGACCGGGCGGGCGGCGGCCGGGACGATGGTCGGCATGGATCCCGAACTCGAAGCATTCGTCCCCTTCTTCCCCGACCTCGACCTGAACGACCCGGCATCCGCCCGGGAGAGCCTGGCCGCGCTGGCCGGCGGCGTCCCCGCCGCCGACGTCCCTGGCATGGTGATCGAGGACCGCACGGTGCCCGCCGACCCGAAGACGGGCCCCGGCGTCCCGGTGCGCGTGTACCGGCCCCGGGAGGCGCGCGGCGCCGTCATCTGGCTGCACGGCGGCGGGTTCGTCATGGGGGGCCTGGACACCGAGCACCCGTGGGCCGCCCGGATCGCCGCCGACTCCGGCGCCGTGGTCATCTCGGTGGGCTACCGCCTGGCGCCCGAGCACCCGTACCCCGCGGCGCTGGACGACGTCTACGCCGTCCTCCTCTGGGCCGCCGGGAACGCGGCCGAACTCGGCATCGACCCCGAGCGCATCGCGATCGGCGGCCACAGCGCCGGCGCCACCCTCGCGGCCGCCGTCTCCCTGCTGGCGCGCGACCGGAAGGGGCCGGCGATCCACTTCCAGCTGCTCAACCAGCCCGGCGTCGACGACCGGCAGGAGAGCTGGTCGGCCCGCACCTTCACGGACACGCCGTGGATGACCCGCGAGAAGATCTCCGCGGCCTGGCGGCACTACCTGGGCGGCGCACCCGCCACCGCGTACGCGGCCCCGGCCCGCGCCGAGGACCTGAGCGGCCTGCCGCCCGTCCACCTCGCCACGGCGGAGTTCTGCCCGAACCGCGACGAGGGCATCGAGTACGCGCTGCGCCTCCTCCGGGCGGGCGTGCCGGTCGAGCTGCACCAGTGGGCCGGGACGTTCCACGGCTCGCAGGCGCTGCTGTCGGCGGAGGTGTCGCAGCGGCAGATCGCCGAGCTCGGCGCGGTGCTGCGGCGGGCGCTGGCGTAGCGGCCGTTTCCGAGCGCGGGTTCGGGCGGGTTCGGGCGGCTTCAGGCGGGCGCCGGCGGGTTCAGGCCGGCTCCGGCGGCCACGCGTCCGGCGCCAGGACGCCGTACGCGTAGGCGCGGGCGACGAGCGCCGTGCGGTTGGGGACGTGCCAGCGGCGGGAGAGGCGGGTCAGGTGGTAGTTGACGCCGTCCCTCGTGAGGCCGATTTCCCGGGCGATCTGGGCGGTCGTCGCGCCCCTCGCGGCGGCCGCCAGGATCCGGGCCTCCGTCGGGCTCACCTCGGTGCGCGGCACGGCGGTCTCGGACACCTCGGGCGGCGGCTCGGCGGGCAGGTCGGCGAGGACGCGCAGCGAGAGCAGCAGGTTCGGCGTCTGGTCGGGGGTGTCGCTCACGAGGGCGACGTCCATGACGCCGTGCCGCTCCGAGCCGTCGCCGGCCGTCCACGACACCTCGACGCTGTACTGGGAGCGCCGGTGCTTGTGGACGGCCTCGGCGAGTGCCGGGAGGGTCTCGGCGGCGCTGCCCTGGAGGGTGAAGAACTCCAGGATCTTGCGGTGGTGCAGCTGCCCGGTGAGCAGGCCGAACTCGGCGGCCATCGCGCGGTTGACGATGAGGATCCGGCCCGCGTACTCGCACACGGCGATCGGCACCGGCACGTGGTCGAGCAGGCGCAGCGTGCGGTTGCGCCAGACGATCGCGCTGTCGCTGGGGTACACGAGGTGCCTCCTTCAGCAGATCTGACGTCACGTGGGCAAGAGTCGGGTGCCACCGGGTACTACACAATCATGTAGTCGGCGGCGCCCGGTACGGCGGGTGCCGGGCGCAGAGTGGAAGACGTCGCCCCGATCGTCGGCCCGACTCCCGTCACGAAACCCGTGTCACGGAAAACGGAAGGTGAATCACGCATGACCGACACCCTGCCCGAGAGCCTGCCCGCACCCCGGGCCGAGCGCCCGGAGCCCGCCCGGTCCTCGGAGACCCCGAAGGCCGCGGTGGCGCACCTCCCCTCGGCCGCCGCGGGGGCCGTCCCGCTCGTCGACATCTCGGCGCTGCCGCCGGTCGCCGCGCCGACCCTGCGCGTGATGGAGCTGATCCGGGAGCACGGCCCGGCCTACGTCCAGCGCGTGCACGGGCGGGACCTGCTGATGGTCAGCGGCCTGGACCTGGTCGAGGAGCTGGCCGACGAGGAGCGCTTCACGAAGTCCGTGGGCCCGGGCCTGGTGAACGTCCGCGAGTTCACCGGCGACGGCCTGTTCACCGCCTACAACGACGAGCCCAACTGGGCCCGCGCGCACGACATCCTGATGCCCGCCTTCGCGCTCGGCTCGATGCGCACCTACCACCCCGTGATGCTCCGGGTCGCGCGCCGCCTGATCGAGGCGTGGGACGGTGCGACGGCCGCCGGGCAGCCGGTGGACGTGCCCGGCGACATGACCAGGATGACCCTGGACACCATCGGCCTGGCCGGCTTCGGCTTCGACTTCGGCTCCTTCGAGCGCGACGAGCCGCACCCGTTCGTCGAGGCGATGGTGCAGTGCCTGGAGTGGGCGATGGCCGCGCTGTCGCGCGACCCCGAGCTCGACCACACCGAGCGCGACGCGGCGTTTCGGGAGGACGCCGCGTACCTCGCCCGGGTGGTGGACGAGGTGATAGCCGCTCGCGTGGAGGCCGCCGGTGCCGCCGATGACGGGGGACAGGACGCCGAGGACCTGCTCGGTCTGATGCTCGGCGCCGTCCACCCCGGTGACGGCAGCAGACTGGACGCCGAGAACATCCGCAACCAGGTGATCACCTTCCTGATCGCCGGCCACGAGACCACCTCGGGCGCGCTGTCCTTCGCGATGTACTACCTCGCCAAGCACCCGGCGGTGCTGCGGGAGGTCCAGCGCGAGGTGGACGCCCTGTGGGGCGACCAGGCCGACCCCGAGCCGTCCTACGAGGACGTCGGGCGCCTGCGCTACACCCGTCAGGTGCTCAACGAGGCCCTGCGGCTGTGGCCGACGGCCCCCGCGTTCAGCCGCGAGGCCCGCGAGGACACCGTCATCGGCGGCCGGATCCCGCTGCGCGCCGGGGAGACGGTCACGGTGGCGACGCCGATGCTGCACCGCGACCCGGCCTGGGGCGACAACCCCGAGCTGTTCGACCCCTCCCGCTTCGACCCCGAGCTGGAGGAGGCCCGCTCCCCGCACGCCTTCAAGCCCTTCGGCACCGGCGAACGCGCCTGCATCGGACGGCAGTTCGCGCTGCACGAGGCCACGATGCTGCTCGGCATGCTGGTGCACCGCTACCGGCTGATCGACCACGCCGACTACCGGCTGACGATCAAGCAGATGCTCACCATCAAGCCGGACGGGTTCACGCTCGCCCTCGCCCCGCGCACGCCTAGGCCCCCGGCGGCGGCGCAGGCCCCGGTGCGCGCCGCCGAACTGCCCGGCCGCGTCCGCCAGGGCACGACGGTGCTGTTCCTGCACGGTTCCAACTACGGCGCCTCGCGCGACTTCACCCGGCAGCTGGCCGAGGCCGCGGGGGAGCTCGGCTGCGAGACCGAGGTCGCCCCGCTGGACGCCTACGCGGACGGGCTGCCCGCCGGCCGTCCCGTGGTGATCACCGCCGCCTCGTACAACGGGCAGCCGACGGACGACGCGGCGCGCTTCGTCCGCGGGCTCCAGGAGGCCGAGGGCGCGGTCGCCGACGGCGTCGAGTACGCGGTGCTCGGCATCGGCGACCGGACGTACGCCGCCACCTACCAGCGCATCCCCACCCTCATCGACGAGCGCCTCGCCGCCCTCGGCGGCACCCGGCTGCTGCCCGCCGGCGAGGCCGACGCCTCGGGCGACCTCGCCGGCGGCGTGCGGGCCTTCGCGACGGCGCTGCGAGGCCTGCTGCTGGAGAAGTACGGCGACGCGGACGCCCCCGCCGCCGGGCTGCCGGAGGCCGCGTTCACCGTGACCGAGGTCGTCGGCGGCCCGCTGGACGCCCTCGCCGCGCGGCACGGGATGACGGAGCTCACCGTCACCGGGGTCGCCGGGCTGACCGACCCCGCCTACCCCCGGGTCAAGCGCCTCGTGCGGCTGGCCCTGCCGGACGGCGTCGAGTACCGCACGGCCGACCACCTCACCGTGCTGCCGCAGAACGACCCGGCGCTGGTCGAGCGCGCGGCCAAGGTGCTCGGCGCGGACCTCGACACCGTGCTGTCCATCGTCGCCCACCGGCGCACCGGCCTCGCCGTCGACCGCCCGCTGACCGTGCGCGAACTGCTCACCCACCACGTCGAGTTGCAGGACCGGCCGACCGCCGAGCAGCGCCTGGTGCTGGCCGGCCTCAACCCGTGCCCGCCCGAGGCCGCCGCGCTGCGCGCCCTGCCCGACGACGACCCGCGCACGCTCGTCGACCTCGTCGAGGACAACCCGGCCCTGCGCGAGGCCCTCACCTGGCCGGTGCTGCTGGAGCTGCTCCCGCCGATCCGGCCGCGCCACTACTCGATCTCCTCGTCCCCGGGCCAGGACCCGGCCCACGTCGACCTCATGGTCTCCGTGCTGAGCGCCCCGGCCCGCTCCGGCCGCGGCACCTTCCGGGGCACCGGCTCGGGCCACCTCGCCCGCGTCGCCGTCGGGGACACCGTCCTGGCCCGCGTCCAGCCCTGCCGGGAGGCGTTCCGGATCGGCCACGGCGCCACCCCGGTCATCATGATCGCCGCCGGGACGGGCCTCGCCCCGTTCCGCGGCGCGGTCGCCGACCGCCACCGCGACGTGGCCGCCGGGGCCGGACTCGCCCCGGCGCTGCTCTACTTCGGCTGCGACCTGCCCGACGCCGACTACCTCCACCGCACCGAACTGGAAACCGCCGAACGGGCCGGCGCCGTCAGCCTGCGCCCGGCCTTCAGCGAGGCCCCCGAGGACGGCCGGCGCTTCGTCCAGGACCGCATCGCGGCGGAGGCCGACGAGGTGTGGCAGCTCCTCGCGGCCGGCGCCGAGGTCTACGTGTGCGGCGACGGCGCCCGCATGGCCCCCGGCGTCCGGGAAGCCTTCCGCGCCCTCTACCGGAGCCACACGCCGGGCGGCGCCGACGAGGAGCAGGCGGAGGCCTGGCTGCAGTCCCTGATCGACGCCGGCCGCTACGTCCAGGACGTGTACGCGGCACGCTGAGCCCGGAGCGCCCCGGAGCCCGGAGCGCCCCGGAGCCCGGAGCGCCCCGGAGTTCGGGAGCGCCGCGGAGCGCGGGTGGGGGGGCTAGGGGGGCGGCGCGACCCCCCCACCGAACAAAAAACGCCCGGGCCGG
>NZ_JBHWGD010000165.1:0-8143 GCF_042733235.1 Kitasatospora sp. NPDC059722 | reverse complement strand
CCCCACCCGCCGGGTGCGTGCCTTCGCCTGAGTAGCTACGCGACGTGGATGCACGTCTCCGCAGCATCACCGTCAACCTGGCGAGGGTTCCCCGCCTGCCGGGCCGCGCGAAGTCCTTCGGCGAAGAGCGCCACGGCTTCCGCCTCGGCCCGCCGCTGACCGAGGACCGGGTCTCCGCCTTCGAAGCGCAGCACGGCGTCCGGCTCCCTGCGGCGTACCGGCGGTTCCTGACCGAGGTGGGCCACGACGGCGCCGGGCCGCACTACGGGCTGCTGCCGCTCCGGGCCTGGAACCAGGGCGGGTTGAGCGAGTCCGGCGACCTGGCCCGGCCGTTCCCGCTGCGCCCCACGACCGTCCGGGTCGGCCGGGGCTGGTGGGAGCGGCTGGGGAGCCCGAAGCCGCCGTTCGCCGGCACCATGGCCATCACCAGCCAGGGGTGCGGCTACCTGACCGTGCTCGTGGTCACCGGCCCGGCCCGCGGCCGGATCCTCAACATCGACCTCGACCCCCGGCGCGAGTCCTTCTTCAGCCCCGACACCGACTTCCTCGCCTGGTACGAGCGCTGGCTCGACGAGACCGCGGACGGACTGGACACCCACGGCTTCGAACTGTCCCTCCCCGGCACCGAGCCGACGCTCGCGGACACCCTCGCCGATTCCCCGGACCCCGACCTGCGCGCGGCCGCCGCCAGGACCCTCCGGCGACGCCCGCACCTCGCCCCCGCGACCAGAGCCGTCCTGCGCGCGGCGGCCACCGCGGACCCGGAACCCGGGGTCCGGGCGACCGCGATCAGAGCCCTGAACGTCGCGCTCCCGGACGAGGAACTCCCGGTACTCCAGCGGGCCCTGACCGATCAGGCCGCCGAGGTCCGCGAAACCGCCGTCCGCGCCCTGGCCGGACGGGGGACCTCCTGGCACGCCCGGGCCCGCCGACTCCTGCGCGACGAGGACCCGGACGTGCGGAAGGCGGCCCTCAAGGCCCTGGAGGAGTCCCAGGTGCTGACCGAGGAGGATGTCCTGCCGCTGCGCGACGACACCGCGCCGTCCGTGCGGGCCGCGGCGATCAGCCACCTCTCCCGCCTCGACGCGCCCAGCGCCCCGGCCGTGGCCCGCGCGGCCCTCGTCGACCCCGATCCGGTCCCGCGCCACGCCGCGGTCGCCATCGGGATCAGGCGGCGGTGGCTGACGGAGCCCGACCTGAGACCGGTCGAGCACGACCCCGACGACCTGATCCGACGGCAGGTCGCCTCGGCACTGCGGCGGATGGCCGCGAGGTCCGCCGGGCCGACCTCCCCGCGAGCAGGTCGGGAGGGTGGCCCTATGCTCGCGCCGTGACCCTGTACTTCGATCCCACGGCGGCCCTCGGCGAGGACCGCGAGGCGTTCCGGGGCCGCTGGGAGGACCGGCTCTGGCTCAACGTCCCCGGGCCCTTCTACGGCGCCGAGACCGACAACTGCTGGACGGGACGCCTCTCCGCGCCCGACCACGTCCTCTACGGGGGCACGTACCTCGCCGAGTACGTCTACCGGCAGCCCCGGACGGCGGCGGAGGCGGCCCGGCTGGTCGAGGCGGCCGAGTGCGATCCGCTCCTCGGGTACGGCTGCGACGGGGACGCGCACTGGACGCCGGACGCGGTCCGCGAGTGGTGGCGCGACCGCGGCCGGATCACGGAGTACCTGTCCGAGCAGGACTGGAACGAGGCCGACTGGGCGGAGCAGGGCATCGCGGACGCGGTCCGGGACTACCGCTCGTACATCGACGGGAGCCTGGCGGGGGACCTGCGGATCTACCTCCACTGGCTGGAGGAGGGCAGGTCCCCCGCGCCCGGCGAAGCGCTGCCGGAGCTGTAGCAGCCGCCGGACCGCTCAAAGGCGGAGGTGCGAAGCCCCGTTGAGGTCGAGGACCGTGCCGGAGGCCCACGTCGCCTCCGGGGAGGCGAGGTAGAGGACGGCGGCGGCGACCTCCTCCGGGGTGCCGACCCGGCCGAACGGGCTCTGCTCGCGCAGGGCCCGGCCGGACGGCCCGGTCAGGCGGTCGGCGACGCGGTCGGTGGCGGTGAACCCGGGGGCGACCGACGTGACCGCGATGCCGTGCGGGGCCAGGGCGACCGCGAGGGACTGGCCGAGGGCGTGCAGGGCGGCCTTGCTCGCGCCGTACGCGGGGTGGTCCGGCTCGCCGCGGAAGGCGCCGCGCGAGCCGATCTGGACGATCCGGCCGGGCGCGCCCCGGGCGATCATGCGGCGGGCGACGCAGTAGCCGAGGTTCGCCGCGCCCAGCAGGTTGACGTCGACCATCCGGCGCCAGACCCGCTGCCAGTCCTCGTACGACACCTCCGCCACCGGGTGGGCGTTGGCCGCCGAGGTGGCGACGGCGGCGTTGTTGACCAGGACGTCCACCCCGCCGAGCGCGCGCTCCGCGGTCGCGGCGATCCGCTCGGCCGCGTCCGGGTCGGCGAGGTCGCCGCCGACGACGACGTGCCCCTCGCCGGGCAGGGCGGCCAGCGTCGCCTCGGCCCGGGCGGCGTCCGAGCCGTAGTGGACGGCGACGCGGTCGCCCCGGGCGGCGAAGGCGTGGGCCACCGCCCGGCCGATGCCCCGGGAGGCGCCGGTGACCAGCACGCCCCGCGCCGGGCCGGTGGGGTTCGCCGGGCCTGCTGGGCCGGTGGGGTTCGCCGGGCTCATCGGGCTGGTCGGGCTCATCGGGCGAACATCCGGGACTCGTCGCGGAACGCCTTGAACTCCAGCGCGTTCCCGGCCGGGTCGTGCAGGAACATCGTCCACTGCTCGGCCGGCTGCCCGGCGAAGCGCAGCGTCGGCTCGATGACGAACGCGGTGCCGGCCTCCGTCAGCCGCCCGGCGAGCGCGTGGAACGCGTCGGCGCCCAGCACCAGCCCGAAGTGCGGCACGGGGACGGCGTGGCCGTCCACGGTGCCGTGTCCGGGGGCGTCCGGGCGGGGGCTGGACACGAGGTGCGTCACCAACTGGTGGCCGTGGAGGTCCCAGTCGACCCAGTGGCCGGTCGAGCGGCCCTCCGGGAGGCCGAGCACACCGCCGTAGAACGCGCGGGCCCGGGCCAGGTCGTCGACCGGGATGGCGAGATGAAACGCAGGACGGGTCATGACCCCACCTTGATCCGCGCCATGTCCGGATGTCAACATTCGAACATGACGGATGAACTCCTGCGGAAGGCGGCCCGGCGCGGCCTCGCCGACGAGTGCGCGGACTCGGTGCGCGACGCGATCTTCGACGGG
Source organism: Kitasatospora sp. NPDC059722 (assembly GCF_042733235.1). Classification (NCBI taxonomy): domain Bacteria; kingdom Bacillati; phylum Actinomycetota; class Actinomycetes; order Kitasatosporales; family Streptomycetaceae; genus Kitasatospora; species Kitasatospora sp. NPDC059722. The sequence continues at coordinate 4,894 of NZ_JBHWGD010000165.1, read as the reverse complement.
CGCTTCCCGCCCGGCGCCCCGCTACGGGAGGTCGAACTCGCCGAGTCGCTGGGCGTGAGCCGCGGCGCCGTCCGTGAAGGCCTCGCGCAGCTCCAGCGCGAGGGTCTGATCCGCACGGGCTGGCACCGCCCGACCACCGTCGTCGAGGCGACCGCCGTCGACGTGGAGGAGGTCTACCGCGTCCGCGCCGCCCTCGACCGCCTGGCCGCCGTCACCGCGATGCGGCGCGCGACGCCGCAGCAGCTCGACGCCCTCGACCGGCTCGTCGACGAGATGGCCGCCGAACTCGCCGCCGGAGCCGGCGTGCCGCGCCTGCTCGCCCTCGACATGGCCTTCCACGACCGGATCTACGAGGCCGCCGGCAACCGCCGCCTCACCGAGGCCTGGCAGGCCGTGCGCTCGCAGGTGTTCCTGTTCCAGCTGCAACGGGTGACCCTCGCCCGCGGCCAGTACCGCGCACTGGTCGTCGACGAGCACCGCGAACTTGCCGGGCTGCTCCGGGCGGGCGGCGCGGAGGACGTGCTCGACCGGCTCGCCGCGGAGCACGTGGACGTGGCACGGCGCAGCCTGCTGGCGCTGCTCCCGGAGCCCGCCGAGCGGGGGTGTGAAGTGCCGTGATTCGCCCGCCAACCGGCCTCCGGGCCGGTAACGTCCGTCGCGTACCCCGCATGGCAGTCGCAGCCCGTCGAGAGGAACCACGGTGTCCCACTCCCCGCAGATCGACGTCGTCCGCCGCTTCTACGACGCCCGGGGCGACCTGGACGTCATCCGCTCCGTCGTCGCCGAGGACGCCCGCTGGGACGTGACGGAGGGTTTCCCCAACGGCGGCGTCCACGAAGGACTCGACCGCATCGTCGGCGACTTCTTCCCCTTCCTCGCCGACTTCAGCGAGTTCCGGTGCATCGGCGACGCCTTCTACGAGGACGGCGACCAGGTCATCGTCCTCGGCCGCTACGTCGGCACCACGACGAAGGGCAATCAGTTCACCTCCCGCTTCGCCCACTTCTTCACCCTCGCGGCCGGCCGCATCACCCACCTCCGCCAGACCTCCGCACCCTCCCCATCGCCCGCGCCCTGGAGAACTGACCCCCTGGCACCCTGTGGGAAGAGCTTCTCGTCGACCAGGAACGCGTCCTGGGCCCGCACCACCCCGACACCGTTGCCACCCGCGAGATCCTCGCCGCCATCTCGTCGGCAGAGGCGCTTGGCTGGAGACGTCGGGGTGGGACAGCGCGACGATCTCGCCATGTCGAACGTCGCGGATGTGAGTGCCGCCCGAAGCGTGGGTCTCCTGCTGAGCACGATGGGCCGGTTGTAGAAGCAGCCGGGAGGCTTCGCCGGCGAGCTCTACGTCGCCCACGCCTTCGGGAACGAGTCCGGGCGGGTGCCGTCCATCCGGAAAGACCCGCCACCCGCCCTTCGGGCCGGAGAACCTCCGGCAGGCCTCCGGGCGCTTATGACAACAGCATTGACGTGTAAGGGCGCCCCCGGTTTCATGACTCGCACTTCCTCACCCCCACCCCCACGAGCAAGGCGGTGATCCGTTGGTACCGACGCTGAAGGACACGGGCAGCGGTCCGAGAACGGGTGCGAGCCACGGCGCCATGCACAAATCCATCGGCCTGCTGGACGGAGCGGTGATCGCCGCGTCCAGTACGGCCGCCACCAGCAGCATCGGCATCGGCCTGGGCCTGATGGCCGGGGTCGTCGGCCTGCACCTGCCCGCGATCATGCTGCTGGCCTTCCTGCCCGTGCTCGCCATCGCCGGTGGCTACGGGCGGCTGAACGCGGTCGAACCGGACGCCGGCAGCAGCTACCGCTGGGTGGGCCGGACCCTCAGTCCCTGGCTGGGCTTCCTCACCGGCTGGGTGAACACCGTCGGCACGGTGGTCTTCATGGCCTACACCACCACCGTCACCGGGTCGGCGGTCATCCAACTCCTGGACGAAGCGCACCTGCGCGGCATCGCCGGCCTGCGCCTGGACGCCGACTCCACCGTCCAGTGCACCCTGCTCGGCCTCGTCGTCCTGATCGGCGCCGCACTCGTCGCGGTGCGCGGGCTCGACCTCGCCGCCCGGTTGCAGAAGGCGCTACTGGTCTTCGAGTACCTGGTGCTGCTCGGCTTCTGCGGGTACGGGCTGTTCGCGGGTGACCAGCCGTTCTCGCTCCAGTGGTACAACCCGTTCGACATCCCCTCCTTCGGCGCGGTGGCACAGGGCATGGTGCTGGCGGTGTTCTGCTACTGGGGCTTCGAGTCGGTGTTCAGCGTCGGCGAGGAAGTGCGCGATCCGCGCTACGCCTCCCGAGGCGGCTTCCTGGCCCTGGTGGTGATGATGCTGCTCTTCCTGCTGGCCGGCACCGCCTTCCAACGGGTCCTCCCGCTCGGTGAGTTGGCCGACAACGGTGCGCACGGACTGACCTACTTCGGCACCCGGCTCGCCCACCAGCCGCTGGCCGCACTGCCGTTGATCGCGCTGACGTTCTCCGCCGTGGCCTCGCTGCAGTCCTCGGTGATCCCGACCGCGCGCGGGACGTACGCGATGGGCCGCGACGGCGTGCTCGGCCCGGTCTGGACCCGGCTGCACCGCAAGCACGCCACCCCCGCCGTCGGTACCCTGCTGATCACCGGCGTCGCCGTCCTGCTGGCCCTCGCCTCGATCGCCATCCCGACCGTCAACGACCTGATCTCGGCCGCCGTCAACGCGATCGGCGTCATCGTCGCGCTCTACTACGCGCTCACCGCCGTCGCGGCCGCCGTCCGCTTCCGCCACCTGTTGCGCACCGACCCGTTGCAGGGGCTGCGTGCCGTGGTCGGTCCGCTGCTCGGCGCGGCGGCGCTGCTCGCCGTCGGCGGCTACCTGGCCTGGACCTTCTACGACTCCGCCGACCACTTCGAACTCTCCGCCGACAACGGCTGGTTCGAGCTGACCGTCGTGGTGCTGATGGTCGTCACCGGACTCCCGTCGGCGGCTTGGGCCCGCTGGCGGCGCCGCTCTCCGTACTTCCAACACCCCACGCACTGAGCGATTCCCGCACGACCGACACACAGCACACAGCACGCAGCACACAACGCGCAACGCGCAACGCGCAACGCGCAACACGCAACACGCAACCCGAGAACGGAGCACCACCCATGACCCAGGCCGATCTGGTCTTCACCCGCGGCCCCGTCCACACCGGCGACGCCGCCCGCACCCGGGCGACCGGCCTGGCCGTGACCGGCGAGCGGATCACCGCCGTCGGGCACGACGAGGTCCGCGGATTGATCGGACCGAAGACCGAGGTCGTCGACCTCGCCGGCAAGCTGCTGCTGCCGGGCTTCCAGGATGCCCACGTCCACGCCGTGTACGGCGGCGTCGAGTTGGCCGCCTGCGACCTCACCGGCACGGTCGGCGCGACCGAGTGCCTGGAGCGGATCCGCGCCTACGCCGAGGCCAACCCCGGGCCGGCGTGGATCACCGGCAGCGGCTGGTCGCTGGAGAGCTTCGACGGTGGACGGCCGACCAGGCAGCTGCTCGACTCCGTCGTCCCGGACCGCCCGGTCTTCCTCACCAACCGCGACCACCACGGCGCCTGGGTCAACACCCGGGCCCTCGAACTGGCCGGCCTCACCCGGGACACCCCCGACCCGGCCGACGGCCGGATCGAGCGCGAGGGCGACGGCACGCCCAGCGGCACGCTCCAGGAGGGCGCCACCGCCCTGGTCGCCCGGCTGGTGCCGGCCACCACCACCGCCGAGCGGGTGGACGGCCTGCTGCGGGCGCAGCGCCTGCTGCACTCGCTCGGCATCACCGGCTGGCAGGACGCCCTGCTCGGCGAGTTCAACGGCCAGCCGGACCCCTCCGACGCCTACCTGGCCGCCGCCCGCTCCGGCGCCCTGACCGCCCGGGTGACCGGTGCGCTCTGGTGGGACCGCGACCGGGGCGCCGAACAGATCCCCGAACTGGTGGCGCGAAGGGCCGAGTTGACCCACGGCCGGTTCCGGGCCGGCTCGGTGAAGATCATGCAGGACGGCATCGCGGAGAACTTCACCGCCGCGATGACCAGCCCCTACCTGGACGGCTGCGGCTGCGCCACCGCCAACTCGGGCCTCAGCTTCGTCGATCCGGCCGCACTGCGCGGGTACGTCACCGAACTCGACGCGCTCGGCTTCCAGGTGCACTTCCACGCCCTCGGCGACCGCGCGGTCCGCGAGGCCCTGGACGCCGTCGAGGCCGCCCGCACCGCCAACGGGTGGCGCGGCACCCGCCACCACCTCGCCCACCTCCAGGTGGTCCACCCGGACGACATCCCCCGCTTCGCCCGGCTCGGCGCGATCGCCAACATCCAGCCGCTGTGGGCCGCCCACGAACCGCAGATGGACGAGCTGACCATCCCCTTCCTCGGCGCCGAACGCGCCGCCTGGCAGTACCCGTTCGGCGCGCTCCAGCGCGCGGGCGCCACGCTGGCGGCGGGCAGCGACTGGCCGGTGAGCAGCCCGGATCCGCTGGCCGGCCTGCACGTGGCGGTCAACCGGATCACGCCGGAGGCCACCGACGGCCGGATCTTCCTGCCCGAGCAGCGCCTCGACCCGGCCTCCGCCCTCGCCGCCTACACGGCCGGAGCCGCCCACGTGAACGGGCACGACGACGCCGGCACCCTGGCCGTCGGACACCTCGCCGACCTGGTCGTCCTCGACCGCGACATCCTGACCGGCCCCGCGGGGGAGATCGCCGACGCCCGGGTGCTGCGGACCTACGTGGGCGGCGAACTCGTCCACGCGGCGGGCTGAACGGGGCCAGCCGAACGGGGCCGGCTGAACGAGGCCGGCCGAACGCGGCGGGGGGGGCGGGCGCGCGCGGCCGGCCCCCCCCGAATCGCCCCCCCCGCGACCCCGCCCGGGGGCGGGGGGCGC
>NZ_JBHWGD010000164.1:3399-8249 GCF_042733235.1 Kitasatospora sp. NPDC059722 | reverse complement strand
GCCTCGGGCGGGCGCTCGTCGCCCCCCCCCCCGCGGTGCCGGGCCGCCACCCCCAAAACAATAGCGGTGGTGCCGCGGTTTCCGAACGACGACACCCCCCCCCCGCCCGGGCGCCCCGCCCGGCCCGCCCCACGCTGCGTTCGGGCCGGGCCCGAACCCAGCGTGGGTCAGGCCGCGATCAGCGACGTCAGCAGCCCGGTCGCGTCGATCCCGTGCGGCAGGTCGCTCACCTGCCCGTCCCCGACCTCGACCACCCGCCAGCCGGAGCCGTCCGCCCGGCTGGCGAGGTCGGTGGTGACGAACCGGCAGCCGAGCGTCCGCACCAGCGAGCGCACACCGGTCAGGTCGGGGTCGACCTCGTCGCGCGGCGCGTCCGGGTGCGGTCCGACGAGCACCGGTTCGCCGTCCAGCCACCACACCCGGGCCTCCACCGCCCGGGTGCCCCCGACGCCGACGCCGACGCCGACGCCGACGCCGAGACCGACGCCGGCACCGGCCTCGGTGCCGACGGGAGCGGACGCCCGCGCGAACTCCTCGTACCGCCGCAGCACCACCCCGCCCGCCAGGAACTCGCCCTGCAACTCGACGAACCGGGCCACCACCCGACCGACAGCGTCCAGGTCGGCGAGCTCCGGCACGTAGCAGGCCTCGTGCCACTCGTGCTTTCGGGACTTCACGTAGTCCTTGACGATCGCCGGGCCACGCCCGCCCAACCGGGCCACGGCATCGGCCAGTTCCTCCCGCCCCGGTCCCGGCGCCGATGCAGACCCGCCCGCTGCCTCGCCCGCCGAGGGGATCCACACGCTCGACGGCGTCGAGCCCTCGAACACGCCGTACCAGCCGGGAAGTTCGTGTGCGGCCGCGTAGCCGGCGGCACTCGTGAGCAGGTTCCCGCCGCGCGCGGAGAGGGCGGCGGCGAAGGCGGCGTAGTCCCGGGAGGGGATCATCCAGCCCCGGTACCAGAGCGGGCCGCCGCCCTCCGGCACCCGCCGGACGGCCTCCTCGGCCCGTCCGGCCAGCAGCGCGTCGTGGTCGACGAGATGGTGCTCGCCGCCCAACTCCCGGACCAGCCGGGCCTCCCAGGCGAAGTGCGGGTCGGGCCGGCGCGGGTTGAGCGGGTCGGCGGGAAAGACGATCGCGGGTACGGGCATGGGCGTCAGCGTACGGCGGTACGGGCCCTCCGCGCGCCGTCACACCGTTCCGTCAGCGCCTGTCCCGCCACCGCCTGTCCCGCCACCGCCCGTCCGGTCACGGCCCCGTACCGCCACCGCCCGTACCGCCACCGCCCGTCCCGGAATTCGGAGACGCCCGTCGTCGGGCCCTGCGAGAGTGGGCCGATGAAACGACAGCAGCGCTTCCGCAACCCGCTGGGACTCGTCGGACTGCGGCGCCCCCGCGAGCGCGTGCCCCGGCAGGCGGCCCGGACGGCGGTTCTGGCCGAGGACGGCTCGGTCTTCCTGCTCCGCTCCGACAACTCCGAGGTCGGCGTGCACTGGACGATGCCGGGCGGCGGACTGGACCCCGGCGAGACCCCGCGCGAAGGCGCCGTCCGTGAACTCCGCGAGGAGACCGGCTGGACGGACCTCGAACCCGGCCCGCTGCTCTGCACCTGGGAGCACGACTTCACCTGGCACGGCACCCCGGTCCGCCAGCACGAGCACATCTACGTCACCCGGGGCCCGCGCCGCGGCCCGGTCGGCGACGTCAGCGCGGTGCACGCCGTCGACCGCATCCTCGACTGGCGCTGGTGGACGCCGTCCGACCTCGCCGCCCCGGACGCCGACGCGCTCTGGCCGCCCAGGCTCCCCGAGCTGCTGGCGATGGTCCGGTCGGGCGACTGGAACGTCGACGGGAGCGATGCGGGCGCCGTCCACCTCGGCTACATCCCGAACTCCTCGCCGGAGCACTGACGTTCGTACGTCGGGCGCTACGTCGGGCGCTACGTCGGGCGCTACGCCGGGTCGAACGGCACGGACCGGCTACGCCCGTCCGCCGCGCCGTCCGCGCGCGGCCCGCCAGTCGTGCAGGTCGAGCTCCCGGTCGTGCAGGGCACCGGGGTTCATCATCACCGTCAGCTGCACGCCGGCCAGTTGTTCGAAGGCGAGCCCGGTGGCGGACAGCAATTGCTCGGTCGGCACCGAGACGGCGATGGCGGGTCGCCAGGAGGGCAGCACGACGAGGCTGGTGCCGCGCCCGATCCGGACCGGCTCGGCGGTCACCCGGACCGGCGTGCGCTCCTCCGGGCGGCCGACCGCCTCGGGTTGGTGGGGGCCGGCGCCGATCAGGATCCCGAGCGGGGTCTCGGCCTGGTCGGCCCCGGTGCCGGCCCGGGCCCCGGCCCCGGTGCCGCCGGTCGGCCGCCAGGCCGCCGCGGTCCCTGCGGCCCCGTTCGCTCCCGCCGCCGTCCTGCCCGCTCCCCGTGCGGACCTGCGCGGGAGTGGTCCCTCAGGTGCGGCCGTCTCCCGTTCGGCCGCCTCCTGCCCGGTCAGGGCGGCATCGGGGTGCATGCGGCGCAGCCGGCGTGAGGGCGAGGGCCGTCGTGTCGCGAGGGTCCGCGGTTCCTCGCGGGCCGCCCGCAGCACCGGCACCGGCCGTTCGGCCGTCGGTGCGGCGGGCTGCGGGAGTTCGTGCGTGTGAACGTCGTGCGTGTGAACGTCGTGCGTGTGGACGTCGCCGGGCTCGCCCTGGTCGTCCTGAACCTGCCAGGCCGACGGAGCCTCCACCGGCACGGCCTCGCCCAGGAGCGTCGCGACCTCCGCCACCGGCCGTCGACACGCGGCGGCCAACTCGGCGAGCGTGCGCCCTTGCAGGCGTGCGGCCCGCAGCCGTTCGGCGAGCGCGGCCTGCACACGGGCGGCCGTCCGCTGGTCCGGCGCGCCGGTGAGGGGTGCGCGGGTCGGCGCCCCGCCGTCGGCGTCGCCGGGGCCGCTGCGCGGTCGCGGCACCGAGTCGTCCCGGGCGCCGCCGCCCGGCGCACCGGGGAGCTGTCCCGTGTCGGCGGCCTGCGCGATGGAGCAGCGCGCGGCGGCCTGACGCGGGGCTCCGGCGCGGTCCGCGGCCGGGTCGGGGCGGGCTGGGTCGGTGGGGGTGGGGTGGAGCGAGGTCATCGGCACGGGCCCTTCGGGGGACGGTCCAGACGATCCTCCCGCACCGAGTGACCAGCTCCAAGCGCCGGTTCCCCGTTCGGACGCCCGCACGCCCCTCCGGGAGCGGGCCGCGGGCACCCCGCCCCTACCCGGCGTGTCGGCTCAACTGCCGGGCGCGACGAAGCCCTTGAGGTCGGCGAGCACCGCGGTGGCCGCCATCACGCCGAGCCCGAGGAACCAGGTCTCGTCCGAAACCGGCCGTGCCTGACCGGACTTGACCGCTCCGAGGGTCCTCCAGAGCGCGCCGCCGAGCACCGTGTCCTGGTTGGTGGAGGTGGGCGATCCGTACACGCCGTAGAAGATCCAGTCGGCGTCCGCCTTGTCGATCTGCTCGGGGCTGATCTCGACCGCGAGTTCCTTGACCCGCTCGATCGCGGGCTGCGGCAGCGGCACGTCGGTGAGGATCGTGCCGATGAACGACAGCTCCGCGTAGAGGCGGGTCTTGCCGGGCATGAAGCGCAGCGGCGTGATGGCCGGTCGCTTGTCGCCGAGCCGGGCGCCGATCGCGGTGGCGGCGGCCTGGTAGGCGTCGAGCTGGGTCTTGGCCTCGGCCTCCAGGCCGAAGGTGCTCGCGTTGAGCAGGAAGTTCTGCTTCCACGGGTAGCCGGGGCGCAGCGAGAAGACGGTCGGTGCGATCTTCGACAGCTGCACGTACTGGTCCTGGGCGCGCAGCTGGCTGCCGAGGATCAGATCGGGCTTGAGGGCGGCGATCGCCTCCAGGTTGAGGCTGTTGATGGTGCCGACGTTCGCCGGGCTGCCGGCCTTGTCCTTGAGGTAGGACGGCATGGTCTTCGAGCCGTCGGTGTGGACGACGCCGACCGGCTGGACGCCGAGCGACACGACGTTGTCGAGCTCGCCGGTGTCGAGGACGACGACGCGGACGGGCTTGGCGGGGAGGACGGTCTCGCCCATCGCGTGCCTGACCGTGCGGGGGTAGACGCCGGGGGCGGCGTCGGTGCCGAAGCCCTTCATCTTCTCGATCACGGTGGCGTAGTCGTCGCCGCCCTGCTTGACCGACTTCTGGTCGGGGGAGCCGCCGCCGGACGGCTTCGCAGTGCCGGGTCCGGCCGACCCGTCCGAGCTGCCGCAGGCGGCGAGGAGCCCGCCGAGGCCGAGCACGGCACCGCCGGTGAGCCCGCCGGCGAGGAAGCGGCGGCGGGAGGCGGTGCGGCGGGCGGGGGTCAGGTCGTCGGCGTTGGGGGCCACGCGACGCTCCTTCGGGATCGGCGGGCGGGTCAAGGACGGGTCGGGGGCGAGTCGGGGACGGGGCGTGGCCGCGGGGCGGCCACGGACCCGCAGCTAAGGTGAGGCTAACCTACTCCACAAGACCACGTTCATCCCGGTGGCCCGCACGCTGCCGGCGATGAGCGCCTACCGGGTCGTCCCGCCGCGCTTCGGCGCCGTCCACCCGGGCTTCCGGACCCCGGGGTCGGCGGCCTGCTGCTCAGCGCCGTCTTCCTGCAGGCGGAGTTCTTCCGCGGCGAGACGCTGCGCCGCGACACCCCCGCCCTCGTCGTCGAGGACTGAGGCCGACGGCGAAAACCGGTGACCGCGGCGGGGGACCGGCGCTATGGTCGAAGGCATGAAGCGCTCCACGGGCCTGTGCTGGTGGCCGTGCGAGGGGGGCCCCCACAGGAAACCAGTCCAGCGGCGGGCGGGGTGGTCGGCCCCGTGCCGGTTACCCACGGGTGGGGCCCGCGCCCC
>NZ_JBHWGD010000164.1:0-3389 GCF_042733235.1 Kitasatospora sp. NPDC059722 | reverse complement strand
CCCCCCGCCCCGGGGGGCGCGCGGGGGCGGGGGGGGGGGCCCCCCCCCCCCCCCCACCACTGCATGCCTGACCAGGGCCGTCCGGGATGGACGGCCCTGTCGCGTTTCCCAGCGGGACGGGCCCGCGCCCCGGACGGCCACCACCACCGCCGTACCGAGGAGACAACCCGCATGATCGCCACGACCGCCCACCCCGTCGCTGCCGCCGTTCCCGTTCCCGTCGCGGCTCCGGCGGCCCGCCGCGTCCTGACCGGCGACCGCCCCACCGGCCCGCTCCACATCGGCCACTACTTCGGCACCCTGCAGAACCGGGTCCGCCTCCAGGACCAGGGCGTCGAGATGTTCATCGTCGTCGGCGACTACCAGGTCATCACCGACCGGGACATCGCCGACCGGCTCGCCGAACACACCGAGAACCTCGTCCTCGACAACCTCGCGGCCGGCCTCGACCCCGACCGCGCCACGATCTTCGCGCACAGCCGCGTTCCCGCCCTCAACCAGCTGCTGCTGCCCTTCCTCAGCCTGGTCAGCGTCGCCGAACTGAGCCGCAACCCCACCGTCAAGGACGAGATCGCCCACTCCAGCCAGGCCGCCGTCAGCGGACTGATGTTCACCTATCCCGTCCACCAGGCCGCCGACATCCTCTTCTGCAAGGCCGGCCTCGTCCCCGTCGGCCAGGACCAGCTGCCCCACCTCGAAGTGGCCCGCACCATCGCCCGCCGCTTCCACGAGCGCTACCCGCACGCCGACGGCACCGCCGTCTTCCCCCGCCCCGAGGCCGTGCTCTCCGACGCGCCGCTCCTCCTCGGCACCGACGGCGGCAAGATGAGCAAGAGCCGGGGCAACGCCGTCTTCCTCGGCGCCTCCGAGGACGAGACCGCCCGGCTGATCCGCGGCGCGAAGACCGACACCGACCGGCACATCGCCTACGACCCGGCGAACCGGCCCGAGGTCGCCAACCTCGTCCTGCTGGCCGCCCTCTGCCAGGGCCGGGCACCCGAGGACGTCGCCGCCGAACTCGGAGACGGCGGCGCGGCCGCGCTCAAGCGCACCGTCACGGAGTCCGTCAACGAGTTCTTCCGCCCGATCCGCGCCCGCCGGGCCGCGCTCGCCGCCGACCGCGGCCACCTTCGCCAGGTACTGCGCGACGGAGCCGAGCGCGCCAACGCCATCGCGGACGCCACCCTCGCCGAGGTCAGGGAGGTCATGGGGTCGGTCTGAGGACGACGGGGCATACCACTTGCGGCGGGCCCCGCCGGATCCGACCGCACCTCACCCCCTCACGCTCCGACGCCCGCACCCTGGAAGGATCCCGGCCATGGACCAGCACCCGACCACGCCCGCCCGAGGGCTGACCCGTCCGCCGCAGCTCCGTCCGGGGGACCACGTCGTCGTGGTCGCCCCCAGCGGCCCGATCGACCCCGAGCGGCTCACCGCCGGGACCGCGATCCTGCGCTCCTGGGGGCTGCGGGTCACCGTCGCCCCGCACGTCCTCGACACCCACCCCACCCTCGGCTACCTGGCCGGCACCGACACCGGCCGGGCCGCCGACCTGCAGGACGCCTGGCTCGACCCCACCGTCGACGCCGTCGTCTGCGCCCGCGGCGGCTACGGCGTGCACCGCGTCGTCGACCTGCTCGACTGGGCCGCGATGCGCCGCGTCCCGCCCAAGGTCCTCATCGGCTTCAGCGACGTCTCCTCTCTGCACGAGGCCTTCGCCCAGCGGCTCGGCCTCGCCACCCTCTACGGGCCGATGTGCGCGGCAGCCTCCTTCATCGAGGACGCCCCCACCGCCGAACACCTGCGCCGCACCCTCTTCGAGCCCGCCACGACCACCGTCCTCACCGGACCGGCCGCCGCACCGCTCGTCCCCGGCCGGGCCCGCGGCGTCACGGCCGGCGGCTGCGTCCACGTCCTCGCGGCCGAGCGGGGCACGCCCGCCGCCCGGCCCTCCTTCGCGGGCGCCATCCTGATCCTCGAAGACGTGAACGAGCACCCGTACCAGCTCGACCGCCTCCTCACCCAGTTCCTCCGCTCCGGCGCCCTCGACGGCGTGGCCGGCATAGCCCTCGGCTCCTGGGAGGGCTGCGGGCGACCGGACCGGGTCCGCGAGGTGATGCTCGACCGCCTCGGCCCGCTCGGGGTGCCCGTGCTGTGGGAACTGGGCTTCGGCCACTGCCCCTCCACCCTCACCGTCCCGCTCGGGGTCCCGGCCGTGCTCGACGCCGACGCGGGAACGCTGACCCTGGAGGTGCCGGCCCTCGCCGCCCGGTGAGGCGTCGGCAGCGGAGAAGCGAGCGGCCCGGGCCGGGGCGGGACGGATGAGTAGGGTGCGGCCATGAACGAGGACCGCCTCACCGCCCTCGCCCTCGGACTCCTCCGGGGCCCGGGCAGCAACGCCCGTACGATCCTCGGACTCACCGGCCCTCCCGGGGCCGGCAAGTCCACCCTGGCCCGGCACCTGGTCGCCGAGGTCGAGCGCGCCGAAGGCCCGGGCAGCGCCGCCTACGTCCCAATGGACGGCTTCCACCTCTCCGCCGCCCAGCTCGACCGCCTGGGCCTCACCCACCGCAAGGGCGCACCCGCCACCTTCGACACCCACGGCTACGTCGCGCTGCTGCGCCGCATCGCCGCCGACCGCTTCCAGGACATCTACGTCCCCGACTTCGACCGCACCCTCGACGAACCGGTCGCCGCCCGCCACGTCGTCCGTCCGCAGGCCCGCCTCGTCATCACCGAGGGCAACTACCTCGCCTCCACCGACGCCCCGTGGCCGGACGCCCGCCGACTGCTCCGCGAACTCTGGTACGTCGAGACCGACGACGCCCTCCGCGAGGAACGCCTCCTGCGCCGCCACCGCGACGGAGGCCGGGACGAGCCCACCGCACGGCGTTGGGTCACCGGCAACGACCACCCGAACGGCGAACACGTGAAGGCGGGCCGCCCGCTCTGTACCCGGACGGTCCCCGGCACGGGTTTGCCCGGAGCGCCGAATAGGGGTAGTGTTCTCTAGTCGCTCGGCAGGGAGCACCGGACACGCATCGGCGCGGACGGTCCCGGGGCGGCCAATCCTCTGAAACACCACTTCCCGACTGTGGGCCGGGTCGCGTCTTGTCGCGGCTCGGTGCGTATTCGGTGTGCGCGTTTAATTGGGTTGCGGTCGGACTTCGGCTGGATTCGCTTTTCGGAGCGGGGATCGGCTAGAGTTTGAAACGTCGGACGGGGCATCAAGTCCCGGAAGACACCGGCGAGTTGGATGACGAAGCCCCGGAAAACGGAGCGAAAAACATCTGATAAGCTGGAAACACGAAAGAACGAAGCGCCCGGAGGGCCCGCTGGAAGGCGGCTCGAAGGAAGTGTCCGTTCCTTGAGAACTCAACAGCGTGCCA
>NZ_JBHWGD010000163.1:0-8386 GCF_042733235.1 Kitasatospora sp. NPDC059722 | reverse complement strand
CCCTTGACCGTGTGGGCCTGGACGCGGGTCCGGGTGTCGCCGGCGGCCCGCCCGTGGCCGACGGCGTCCTTGATCACGCGCTCGCCGGCCGCGGCCGCAGCGCCCTCGCCGGCACCGGCGCCGGCGGGGACCCACTCGTGGCCGCACTCCGGGCAGACCATGAGGGCGTTCATCTCATAGGTGTACTCGCTGGAGCACTGCGGGCACGGGGGGAGGTTGTCGCTCATGTGATCAGGATATCCAGTCGTTCTCAGGGGTGTTTTCCGAGGTCAGCGGGTGTCTGACGGCGGTTCTTCGAGGCGCGGTCGCGGAGCGCCGCAGCGCCGGGCGTATGTGCAGGCGCCGGCCCGTGGTGGCGGCTTCGGCGAGGACGGTCCGGAGCGCCGGCAGGTCGACGGTCCGCGGGCCGGCGGGAGCGCCGTGGTCGTCGTATTCGGTGATGGTGAAGTGCAAGGGCGGCCTTACTGCGGGATCGCGGTCGACGGGCTGAGCGGCAGGCGGACGTAGACGGTCTTGCCACCGTCCGGCGCGGGCTGGATCTTCAGGCCGCCGCCGAGGTGACGGACGAGGCCGGCCACGTCCGCCAGGCCGCCCGTGTCACCCGCGCGCGGGGTGTCGGGCAAGCCCGGGTGCCCGTCGCGCACACCGGCTTCGAGGTGGGTGTCGGTCATGGCCAGCAGCAGGTCGAAGAACGGCGAGCGCGAACCGGCGTGCCGGACCACGTTGGTGACCAACTCGGTGATGGCGAAGACGGCGGCGTCGTGCACGACCGTCTTCGGCGGCACGCCCCACCCCGTGAGCACGGTGACCGTGATCCGACGGCTCGTCCGGGCGGCCGGCCAGGTGCCGGCCAGGCTCATCCGGTAGCTGCGGTGGTGGTCGGCGGGCTCTGCCGGCTCGGCGGAGCGGTGGTCGCGGTACCGCCGATCGCGCCAGCGGCGGATCACCGTACGCCCTCGGCGAGTTCGGTCAACGGGACGCTCCGGAGGGGCCGCCGGACAAGGCCCGGCTGGGCAAGTGGGTACGGGCGAAGGCGATGGCCTCCGGCGTGCTGTCGAATATGTGCCCGTCGACGCGGAGCCGGTCGAGCACCCCGAGCGCGTCGAGGGGCCGATGGTGCTCGTCGCGGATGCCGGAGACGAGGACGAGCGTGCCGCGCCCCCGGAGTCGGGCGACGGCGTCGCCGAGGACGGTGGCACCGCTCGCGTCGATCGCACTGACCCGCGACATGCGGAGGATCACGACCTTCGCCTCGGCGCCCTCGGTCAGCTCCAGCAGGAAGCGGTGCGCGGCCGCGAACAGCAGCGGGCCGTCGATGCGGTAGGCGACGATGTGCTCGGCGAGCAGCGCCCGCTCCTCGTCGTGGTGGTCGGCCGGGGGAAGGCCCGCGTGCAGCGGGACCCGCTCGACCCGGGCCGCCTTCGCCACCGCGGCGAGCGCCAGGGCACCGGAGACCAGCTGGCCGATCGGGACGGCGGTGACGAGGTCGAAGGCGAGCGTGGCGGCGGCGGTGAGGACGAGGACGGCGGCCTCGCCGCGCCCCGAGCGGGCGAGCGCGCGCAGCGAGCCGACCTGGACCATCCGTACCGCGGTCGCGATCAGCACCCCGGCGAGCGCGGCCAGCGGGATCCCGGCGACGAGCGGTGCGGCGGCGAAGACGATCACCGCGAGGACGGCGGCGTGAACGAGGGCCGCGAGCCGGGAGACGGCGCCGGAGCGGACGTTCACGGCGGTGCGGGCGATCGCGCCGGTGGCGGCGACGCCGCCGAACAGCGGGGCCGCGAGGTTGGCCAGGCCCTGGCCGAACAGTTCGCGGTCGCCGTCGTGGCGCTCGGAGACGATCATCGCGTCGGCGGCGGTGGCGGACATCAGGGATTCCAGCGCGGCCAGCGCGGCGACGGCCAGGGCGGAGGGCAGCAGGGCCGGGACGGCCGAGGGGTCGAGGAAGTCGAGCGAGGGCGCCGGGAGACCCGCGGGCACGTGCCCGATGGTGGCGACGGGGAGGCCGACGAGCCCGGCGGTGACGGTCGCGGCGACGACGGCGATCAGCGAGAACGGCAGCGCGGGCCGCAGCCGTCCGCCGACGAGCATCACGGCCGAGACCGCGAGGGCCACGCCGATCGCCGCCCAGTGCGGCGCGGTGGCGAACTCGCGGGCCGCCTGCGCGGCGACGACGGCCGGGTTGTCGCCCCCGGGCTTCCTCACGCCGAGCGCGCCGGGCACCTGCTGGAGGGCGATGACGCCGGCGATGCCGAGGGTGAAGCCCTCGACGACGGGCACGGGGACGTAGGCCATCCAGCGACCGGCGCGCAGCAGGGCGAGCGCGATGAGGACCGCCCCGGCGAGCAGCCCGACGGTGAGCACGCCGCCGGTGCCGTAGCGCGCGACGATCGGGACCAGGACGACGGTCATGGCGCCCGTCGGGCCGGAGACCTGGACGTCGGAACCACCGAAGACGGCGGCGAGTGCGCCCGCGACGACGGCCGTGGCCAGTCCGGCCTCGGCGCCGGCGCCGGAGGAGATGCCGAAGCCGAGCGCGAGCGGCAGCGCGACCACGGCCACCGTGAGCCCGGCGACCAGGTCCTTGCGGGGCGAGCGGCCCATGGTCGCGAGGACCCGCCGGGTGGGCAGCACGGATCCGGCCCGGTCACGGACGGCGTCGAGGACCGCGCGGACGGCCATCGTTCAGCCCTCTCCTTGCTCTTCTTCGGCGGTGTGCGGCAGGTCGATCCCATGGGCGGACGCGATCCACAGCAGGGTGGCGACGCGCCCGGCGTAGGCCTGGGCTCCTTCGTCGTCCCGGTCGGCGCGGGCCTGCCGCAGCTCCTCGCGCGCCCGGGCCAGTTGTTCGCGCAGTTCCTCGTCGAACGCTGCGGTCACAGCCGTCCGCTCCTCTCCCCCGCCGTTGCCGGTCCAACGTCACGACAGCATGTATGGATATGAAGAATTTTTCAAGTCGCTGCTTTCGCATGTGATGGATTCCGACAGTAGCGATCTGTTGTGTTCAGTAACGGTCAAAACGACGACCACGAAGCGCCCGGTGCCTACGCTCGGTGCGCGGTCGGCAGACGGCCGGCCACGACGCGAGACGGTCGGGAGGACTTGTTCGGATGGCAGGCATCGAGGGCGCACTCAAGGACGCGATGGCGATCGACGGGGCGGTGGGCGTGGCCCTGGTCGACGCCACCAGCGGGATGGCGCTCGGCACGCTGGGCGAGGCCTCCGGCCTGGACCTCCAGGTCGCCGCGGCCGGCGCCACCGACGTCGTACGGGCGCAGCAGCGGGCGGCGGACGCGCTCGGGCTGCTCGGGGAGAAGCTGGAGGACAGCCTGACGACGCTCACCCGCCAGTACCACCTCGTGCGCCCGCTGACGTCGCCGGGAGGGAAGGGGCTGTTCCTGTACCTGGTGCTGGAGCGGACCCGGGCGAACCTGGCGATGGCGCGGCATCAGGTGCGGCGCATCGACGAGGAGCTGGTGGTCTGAGCCGGAGGGCGGGCCTTACGGCCGGGCGGGTCCCTCGGGCTGGGCGAGCAGGCCGTTGAGGAGCTCGGCCTGGCCGCTGATGACGCCGCCCAGGATGGCGCGGGCGACCCGCAGGAGCTCGGCGACCTGGGGGTTGGTGAGACGGTAGTAGACGGTCGAGCCCTCGCGACGGGCGATCACCAGGTTGGAGCGGCGCAGCACGGCGAGCTGCTGGGACAGGTGGGAGGCTTCGACGCCGACCTCGGGCAGCATCTCGGCGACGGCGTGCTCGCGCTCGCTCAGCAGCTCCAGGACGCGGATGCGCACGGGGTGGCCGAGGGTTTTGAAGAACTCCGCCTTCAGCTGGTACAGCGGGGTGCCGACCACGGGAGGCGGGGTGGGCGTTTCGGCGTTCACGTCGTCACCGTCTCCGTCCGGGCCGATCGTCGTCGATCTCGATCGATCTTCGTCAAGGAGTTGACCTTAGCAACCGACGGGACGGACGCGCAGGTCAGCCCCGTACCGGGCGGACGGCCCCGCCGCGCACCCGCCGCCGCCCCCAGGCACAACTCCAGGAGCGGCGGCGAGCCTGCATGCGCCCCCGCGACCATCGGGACGGATCGGACGTCGGAAGCGCCCGCGGCACCACACCGGCCACGCCCGCCCGGCGCGGGCCGAGAGACACCAACCACTGCCCGCGCCGGACACGGAGCGGACGGCACGGCCGTGCGGCACCACGGTGAGATACGCGTTTCCGCGCCCCGACCCCGCATGCAGTTGACGATATTAGCAACTGCTAAGGTCATCATGCGCCAGCCCTCCGGAAGCGGGCCGGCGCCGCCAGGCCGCCCCGGAACCGACGCCGGGGCGGCCTCTCGCGTGCGCACCCCGGGGCCGGTGGTCAAGTCCGCGTGTCCGATGGTCACTTGAGCGGCTTTCCGCACTACCGAGTCGCCGTGGTCCACCACCGCTGCTCCGGTGGCGGATCTGGCATGATCGCCCCGTTGATTCGCATCGGCACCATGTGCCCGGATTTGGGACGGGCCAAGGGAGCGACCGGACCGGTCCGGCTCCTTGGCCGCCCTCCCGGGCGGAAGGCGAGGAAGCCCGTGACACCGGCCGGCACCCGTTCGAGCGAAGTCGGGGCTCCCGCCTACCCGATGGCGCGGGAATGTCCGTTCCGCATGCCCGACGGCTACGACCGGTTGCGGGCGGACGGGCCCTTGTCACGGGTGACCCTCTACGACGGCCGGGAGGTCTGGCTGGCCTCCGGAAGTGCCGAGGGGCGGGCCCTGCTCCTCGATGCCCGGCTGTCCGTCAGCGTCCTGCACCCGGCTTTCCCCGCTCTGGCCCCGCAGTTCGCCGAGCAGTCGGCGGGCGGGTTCACGCCGCCGTTGAGCGGTGTGGACGATCCCGAGCACGCGCGCCAGCGGCGGCTCGTCATCCCCGCCTTCGGCGTCCGGCGGATCGCCGCGCTGCTCCCGGGGATCGAGCGGACCGCGGAGGCGCTCGTCGACGCGATGCTCGCCGGCGGGGACCGGGCCGACCTCGTCCCCGCCTTCTCCCTGCCGCTCGCGTGCGCGGCCAACCTCGCGCTGCTGGGCGTGTCCGAGGAGGACGGGCACTACATCGGGACGCGCAGCCGGCGCCTGCTCTCCCCCGCCGTCGGGGACGAGGCGGGGGCGGCGCAGCGGATCCTCGGCGAGATCCTCGATCGCCTGCGGGCCGTGGTCGCCCGCAAGGAGCAGCGGCCCGGCACCGGGCTGATCGACGAGCTGATCGCGGGACCGGTGGCGGAGGGCGGCATGGATCGCGATCAGCTAGTCGCGCTCTGCATGGTGCTCATGGCCAGCGGGGACGACAGCACGTCCAGCACCGTCGCCGCCTCGGTGTTCGCGCTGCTGGCACACCCGGAGCAACTCGAACGGCTGCGCGGTGAACCGGAGTCGATCCCCGGCGCGGTCGACGAGCTCACCCGCCTCACGTCGGTGATCGACATCCTGCCCCGCGTGGCCACGGCGGACATCGAGATCGCCGGGCACACGATCGAGGCGGGCGAGGGCGTCCTGATCTCGCTCATGCTGATGAACCGCGACCCCGGCGCCTGGGAGGACCCCGATGCCCTGGACGTCGGCCGCCGGGCCGGGCGGCACGTCGCCTTCGGGTTCGGGGTCCACCAGTGCGTGGGCCAGAACCTGGCGAGAGCGGTGACCGGGACGGCGCTGAGCGTCCTGCTCCGCCGGGTTCCGACACTCCGGCTGGCGGTGCCGGTCGAGCAGGTGAAGGCCGATCCCCCGTACGTGCTCCAGGGCGGCGTGTCCGAGCTGCCCGTCGCCTGGTAGGAGGCCCCATGGACGTCAACGGCAGCATCGAGATCGATGCCGGCCGCTGCATCGGCGCGGCGACGTGCACGCGGCTCGCGCCCGACGTGTTCACCCAGGACGACGACGGAGTCGCCGAGTTGCTCCCCGGCGGCGCGACGCGGGCCGACGACGCGCTGCTGCGGGAGGCGGTGCTCGGGTGCCCCGTCCAGGCGATCACCGTCCGCGCGAGCTGAACCGGCCCGACGCGAAGGGGTGAGCGGCCCCGCCGTGCAGCGCCGCGGCGGGGCCGCTCCGGCAGCCGGTCAGGCCGCCGCGCGGGCGGCCTTGGTGCGGGCGGCGTCGAAGACGGCGGCCGGGTTCCCGTAGTAGATCCACGGGCCCGCGATCTCCCGGCCCATCCCGCGGAACAGCTCCAGGGCCTGCGCCGGGCGGCCGTTCTCGATCAGGCCGTGGGCGATCCAGCCGCGGGACGGGACGGTGCCGGGGTGGGCCGGGTCGGCGGCCGCGAGGTCGGCCAGGGCCGCGTCCAGGGCGGCCGTGAACTCGGCGGACCGGTAGAGCGTGGCCGCGGACTTGTCGCGCAGCACCTGCTCCCAGTACGCCCGCAGCTTCAGCACCGTCAGCAGACTGCCGGCCGGCGCGCCGGCGATCGCCTCGTCGGCGAACCCGTGCATCAACGCGTCGCTGCCGCGCCACTTCGCGCACCAGTACTGCAGCGCGGCGGTGTGCGCGCCGAAGTGGTGGGGCTCGCGGGCCACGATCTCCGCCCACAGCTCGCGGTAGCGCTCGCGCGACCAGCCCTGGCCCATCGCGATCGCCTGCTGCGCCGCCCACGGGTTCGGGTCGTCGGCCGGGGCCAGCCGGATCGCCTCGTGCGACGCCTCAGCAGCCTCCTGCAGCACCTGGTGGAAGCCCGTGGCCTGTTCCCGGGTCACCTCGGAGGCGTACTGCCCGGTGCGGATCTCCCACGCCCGCTTGACCAGGGCGCAGGTGTGCACCAGGGCGGCCTCGGGGCTGTCGGGCTGCTCCTTGCGCCACTGCCAGAGCCACAGGTCGTCGGTCGCCGCGAGCTCGCCGAACGGGTTCATCCGGGCGTAGCGGGCACTCCAGTCACCTTCATCGCCCGAGAGGTACGCGGCGGCGGGCCGCCAGTCGCCCGCACGGGCCGCGTCCAGCGCGGCACGCGCCGCCGGGTCGGTGGGCTCGCTGCCCACCTCGACCAGCTCGGAGCGCGACACCAGACCCGCCGCGGGCGCTTCTCGGCCCGCGTCGGCCTTGCGCTGCTTGTTCAGCCAGAGGCCCAGCCGGATGACGAGGACGAGGAGGGTGACGATGACGAACGGGTGGGGCATGAACCTGCTTCTCTACGAACTCCGTCGCACAGGTGTGCGTTCGGTGAAGATCGTAGCGTTCGGTCACCGGGCCCGGGTACGGGTTTTCCAGGCCGGCCGGCGCTCCCGGCACCCTGCTCACGGGCGCCTCATGGACGACTCCTAGGATCGGTCCGGATTCTTCGGCGGACTCCGTGCCTGACCGGCCGCGCCCGTCGTCCAACGCCATGCACAACACGGCAACACGGCTCCGCCGACGGCGATGGGGCCGCGCATCGAGGAGGAACGTCCATGCACGCCCGGAACATCGGCGCGGCCGCCGCGACAGCGGTGGCGCTCCTGGCCGCCCGCGACCTCATGCAGAAGAAGCACGCGCTGCTCCGGAACTTCCCGGTGCTCGGCCACGCGCGGTACCTGCTGGAGACGATCGGGCCCGAGCTGCGGCAGTACATCGTGACCTCCAACGAGGAGGAGCGTCCCTTCAGCCGTGACCAGCGCACCTGGATCTACGCGTCGGCGAAGGAGGAGAACAACTACTTCGGGTTCGGCACCGAGGTCGACGTCGCGCACGTGCAGGGCCACGCCTACCTGAAGCAGCGCACGTTCGCCGGCGCCCTGCCCGACGCCCACGACCCGCAGGCCCCGCTGCCCTCGGCCAAGGTGCTGGGCGGGCCGCGCGGACGCGCGAAGGCCTTCCGGCCGGCGAGCGTCGTGAACATATCCGCGATGAGCTTCGGGTCGCTCTCCGGCGCGGCCATCACCGCGCTCAACAAGGGCGCGGCACTCGCGGGCACGATGCACAACACGGGCGAGGGCGGCCTGTCGCCGTACCACCGCAACGGCGGCGACCTCATGCTCCAGATCGGCACGTCGTACTTCGGCTGCCGCAACGAGGACGGCACCTTCAACCTCGACAAGCTCAAGGAGGTCGTCGCGAGCGCCCCGGTCAAGGCGATCGAGATCAAGCTCTCGCAGGGCGCCAAGCCGGGCCTGGGCGGCATGCTGCCGGGCTCGAAGGTGACCGAGGAGATCGCCGCGATCCGCGGCATCCCGGCCGGCCGGGACTGCGCCTCCCCGTCGCGGCACACCGCGTTCGGCGACGTCGACTCGATGCTCGACTTCGTCGAGCTGCTGGCCGCCGAGACCGGCCTGCCGGTCGGGATCAAGAGCGCCGTCGGCGAGCTGGAGTTCTGGCAGGAGCTGGCCACGCTGATGGCCCGCGGTGACCGCGGCGTCGACTTCGTCACCGTCGACGGCGGCGAGGGCG
>NZ_JBHWGD010000162.1:0-8509 GCF_042733235.1 Kitasatospora sp. NPDC059722 | reverse complement strand
GCCGTGCCCGGGGTCGCGGCCGCCGCGCCCCCCGGCCCGCCGCCCCCGCGGCCGGCGCCGGGGGGGCGGGGGCGACAGTAGCGGCGCTTGGGTGGGGGGGCGGACCTTCTTGACCGACGCCGCGCCCCGGGGGTCGGCGGCGCGCACGGACACGCCCGTGCCGTCCAGCCGCGCGGCCAGGTCGAGCGTGTACGCGAGGTTGGCGAGCTTGGCCCGGCCGTACCAGTGGAACCCGTAGTACCCGCCCGGCGGTTCGGCGGCCTCGAACGTGCGCTTGGCGACCCCGACCGCGGCCGACGTCACGTTGACGATCCGGCTCGGCGCGCCGGCCGTGAGCGTGGGCAGGAGGAGCTCCGTCAGCAGGTACGGCGAGAGGTGGTTGACGACGAAGGACGCCTCGACGCCGTCCAGGAGGCGGCGTTCGGGGAACATCGCCCCGATGTTGTTGACCAGTACGGCGAGCGGCTCGCCCGAGGCGGCGTGGTCGGCGGCGATCCGCTCGGCGAGCGCCCGCACCTGGGCGAGCGAGGCGAGGTCGGCGGCGATGAAGCGGGCGGGGTGCGCCGGGCCCGTCGCGTCGATCCGCTCGACCGCCCGGGCCCCGCGGTCGGCGCTGCGCCCGACCACGGTGACCGCGTAGCCGGCCGAGGCCAGGCCGAGTGCCGTCTCCAGGCCGATCCCGCCCGTTCCGGCCGTGACGACCGCCGTCTTCCTCATGGTGCCCCTCCGTGAGCTGTTCGGATGGCCATGTGGATAGTCCATCCGTTTCGTGGGCCCGACGGTAGCACAAGTGGATTGCCTATCCGCTTCTCGGCTTCAGTGCGCAACCGGCGGGAAATCGGGCTGCCGCTGCCGGGGCGGCCGCGTAGTCTGCGCGGTTGTGGACGAGAAGCGCAGTGCTCGGCAACTCCGGCCGATCGCCGAGGTGGTGGGGACCGCAGACCTGAACGACCGGCTCGTGGCAGCGGTCCTGGCCGAGGACGCCGAAGAGGTGTGGTCCTGCGTGCGGGCCGGCGCCGAACCGGATGCGCCCGGCCCTGACGGCCTCCCGCTGCTCTGCACCGCCGTCGCCGGCCACGACAGCGAGAGCGCCAGGTGGCTGGTCGACTACGGCGCCGACCCCGACCGCGTCCTTCCCGACGGCACGACCCCGCTCCTCCGCGCCGTCGACTCCGGCTCCCCGGCCATGGTCGGCACCCTGACCGGCAAGGACCCGGCGATCCGGATCGCCCCGGCCGAGCAGGAGCGGCTCCTCGGCCTCGCGCGGAACTGGTGCACGGTGGGAGCGGTCGAGACGCTGCGCCGCCGCACGGGTGCCCGGGGCCCGGCCGTCCGGCGGACGGTCACGGAGCAGTTCGTCGACCTCGACGAGGTCTCGCTCGGCGGGCTCACCGTCCGCGAGGGCCACAGCGGCGTACTCACCGGACTGGAGCGGGCGTTGGGCATCCTGACGCCGGCGGCCGAGCTGGTCGCGCGCGCCGTCGCGTACCCGGCCGAACTGCACGCGAACTGGTCGGCCGCGAGCTTCACCCTCGGCGGGCGGAGGAGCCCGCAGGCGTGGTCCGAGCTCGCGGCCCTGCGCCACCACCCCGATCCCGTCCACCGCCGCTTCCTCGCCGACGTGTTGGGGAGCCGGGAGACCTCGCTGGTCTTCGGGGAGCGCCCGGACGTCACCCCGGACGCCGACTTCCTGGTCGCCTGGGCACTCGACGAGCCGGACGGTGAGGTGCTCTGCCGGATCCTGGAGGTCCTCGCGGAGAAGGACCACCCCGACGTGCGGTCCGTCGGGCTCCGCTACGTCGCGCACCCGCACCCGGGCGTGCGGTACGAGGTGGTGAGCTGCCTGCTCCCGTGGGAGGCGCCGCTCGGCGCGGCCACCACCGCCGCCCTGGTGGCCCTGTCGCGCGACCCCGTCTTCACGGTCCGGGCCGGCGTCGCCTGGAAGCTCAACTCCCACGGGCGTGAACTCGCCCCCGCCTTCCGCGAGGTCCTGCTCGCGCTCCTCCAGGACGCCGACGTCGTCGTCCGCAACCGCGCCGCCGCGTCCCTCGCCGGATCCGAGGACTGTGCACCCGCCGTCATGGACGCCCTCCTCGCACTGCTGGACGAGGAGGACCGGGACCTGCGCCTGGAGGCCGCCTACGGCCTCGCCGTCCGCGACCACCCGCGCACGGAGGAGGCGTACGAACGCGTCGGCCCCGGCCCGTACGTCGAGCACGATCACAGGCCGGACGCCCTCTGGCGCTACCGGACGCGCAACCGGAGCGAGGAGGGCTGACCGTCAGCGGGAAGGGCCGTCAGCGGGAAGGGCCGGACCCGTCCGGGCGGAGCGACTCGATCCAGGACGTGAAGTCCGGGGACTCGACCTCGAAGTCCTCGGGACCGAGATCGCCGAGGTCCGACGAGAACACGGCGGAGGCCGGATCGCCGGCGCGCACGAGGAAGCCGCGGCCGCCGCTGTCGTCGCCGACCAGGACGAACCCCGGCGCGTACCGGGCGACTTCGTACGTGGCGTTGCGCTCGCCGACGCACCCGGCCGAGTACACGGTCACCCCGCTGTCCGTCATGAGGCCGCCGGCCACGCGCCACAGCTCCACCAGGGCAGCCGGAAGGCCGGCCCCGGCACCCGGCTCCGTCATGTCGCCGTCCCTCCGTCTCCTCGCCGAACGGGAACGGACACTGCCACCAGGCCGGCTCCGGGGCAAGCCGATCCGGGGGCGTCGCACGAGCAGCCGCCTGGCCGACGCCGCGCCGCGCCCGGCTCCCGTAGGGTGCGTACCTTCGTTTTGATGGAGGGGCGGGGTCGGACGTGACACCCAAGGCAGGGGCGCGTGAGCGGTTGGCCGGGGCGGCGCGGGCCGCGCTGGGCGGCGGGCGGCGGTTGGCGGCGGTCGAGCGGGTCGCGGGCGGCAGCAAGAAGGGCGTGTACCGCCTGTTCATGGACGACGATTCGACGGCGATCGCCTACGTGTGGGAGGCCGACGAGAACTACTGGCCCGCCGCCGAGGGCGACGACGACCTCACCGACCCGTTCTCGCCCGGCCTGGGGCTCGGCCTGTTCGAGGCGGCGCACGCGCGGCTGGACGGCCTCGGCGTCCGCGTGCCGGCCGTCCGGTTCGTCGACCGCGACCGCGTTCACTCCCCGGCCGACCTGGCGATCGTCGAGGACCTCGGCGGCGAGAGCCTGGAGGCGCTGCTCGCGCGCGACCCGCGCGCCGCCGCACCGGTCATGGCCCGGCTCGGGGAGGCGCTGGAGGAGATGGGACGTCACCGCGCGGCCGCGTACGGCAAGGTGGCCGTCGTCGACGGCGGAGGGACGTCGCGAGGTTCGTCGTGCGAGGCCGTCGTGCTGGAGAGGGCGCGGCGGGACCTCGCCGAGGCGGCGTCGCGGGATCCCCGGATCGCGGAGGCCGTCGGCCGACTGGACGAGCGTTTGCTGAGCCTGGCGGCGGCGGTGCGTCCGCGCGCGGAGTACGCGGTCGTGCACGGTGAACTGGGGCCCGACCACGTGCTGGTGGACGCGGCCGGGCAGCCCGTGCTGATCGACATCGAGGGCGCGATGTACTTCGACGTCGAGTGGGAGCACGTCTTCCTGCGGATCCGCCTGCACGACGCCTACGGCCCGCTGGCGGCACCGGGGCTGGACGAAGACCGGCTGGCCCTCTACGCCTTGGCGCAGCGCCTCTCCCTGACGGCCGGGCCGTTGCGCCTGCTCGACGGGGACTTCCCCGCGCGGGAGGCCATGGCGGCGATCGCCGAGCACAACCTGGTGCGGACGCTCACAGAGTGGTGAACGGCCGGTGGTCGGCCAGCGCCAGTCGGCGGATGAACGCGGCGGCGCGGACGAGGAGCCTTGCGGGCAGGCGCCGCAGGGGCGAACGGCCGGTTCCGTAGGCGGCCGGCCAGAGGGAGGGGATTCGCTGCATGCGCCCAGGATGGGTTCGGCGGGCCGGGCCGTAGGGGATCGTGGACGATCCTGGATGCGGGAGCACGGGCTCTTCGCGCGGATGCCGGCGGCGGTTATCTTGGAACCCGCATTCCAGGTGAGCGAGGTGGCGACGTGCCGGACATCAAGCACTTCGATCCGGACGCGGCGCTGGCGACCGTCGAGCGGCTGTTCTGGGAGCGGGGCCTGGCCGCGACCGGGATCCAGGACATCGTGACCGCGACCGGGCTCAGTCGGTCGAGCCTGTACGCCACGTTCGGGGGCAAGCGCGAGCTCTACCTGGCGGCCCTGCGGCGCTACCGGGAGCGGCGCTCCCTGCCGATGATCGACCGGCTGGCCGAGGACGGGCGCGGGCTGGCGGCGGTCGCCGACTACTTCACCCGGCTGATCGCCACGCGGTGTTCGGGCGAGCACGCCCGGCGGGGCTGCATGGTCGTGAACGCGCACGCCGGGACGGAGAACGGCGATCCGGACGTCCGGGAGATCCTGGACCGGCACCACGGGCAGCTGCGGGAGGCGCTCCACGGGGCGCTGCTGGACGCGCGGGAGGCGGGCGAGCTCGCACCCGGTGTCGATCCGGCGGCCTCCGCGGATCTGCTGGTGCTGCTCGCGTACGGGGTGAACCTGCGGTCCCGGGCCGGCGCGGACGCGGAGTCGCTCGGGGCGACGGTGGCCGCGACGCTCACGACGCTCGGGGGCCGTGCCGGGGGGTAGCACGTCCGGCGGGTGAACGTGCCGACGCGGTCCTTGATGCCTGCTCATGTCCCCTTCCGAGAAGCGCAGTTGCCTGCACGCTCCGACAGGGTCGGCTTGACAGGGCGACACCGGCCGCCGCTAACTTGGAACGTGCGTTCCGGGGTCGGTTCGGCGGGTGTCAGCGGGGGAGGGCGTCGGTGCTGCGGGAATGGGAGCCGGGCGAGGTCCGCACGATGGACGACTTCGTCGCGGAGCTCAGGAAGTTGAAGGCCCGGGCCGGGAACCCGTCCATCACGCAGATCACCCGGCGCGTGCATCTCGCCTGGCAGCGGGCCGGCCGGCCCTGCGGCGAGTGGCCGGCGCGGTCGACCGTCGGCAACTGCTTCCGGTTCGGTCGCCGCCGCCCCAACGCGGACCTGCTGCTCGCCGTCGTGCACGCCCTGGTCGACGGCGACGCCGCCGCGGTCTCCGCCTGGCGCCAGGCCCTGCGCACGGTCCTCGGCGAGGCCGAGGCGGCCGGCCGGGTCGCCGCGGCGGGCCGCCTTCCGGGCCTGCCTGCCGGGCACGTCGTCCGGGAGGGACTCGTGGAGCGGGCGTCACACGTGCTCGACGACGGTGTGCTCGTCCTGGAAGGGCAGGCCGGCATCGGCAAGACCAGCCTCGCCGTCGACCTTGCCCGCCACATCCGGACGGCCGGACCGGTGCTCTTCGCCGACCTGAGGGGATCCGCCGTCGGCGGCGCGCCGCCCGCCGATCCCCGGGCGGTCCTCGAATCCTTCCTCCGGATCCTCGGCGTCGCGGGCGAGCGGATTCCGCACGGACTGGACGCCCGCGTTCGCCTCTACCGCCGACTGCTCGGCGCGTCGGCGCCGTTGGTGGTCCTGGACGACGCCGCCGACGCGGACCAGGTGCGGCCCCTCCTGCCCGCCAGGCCGCCGGGTACCACCCTCGTCACCTCCCGCACCCGCCTGGCCGAACTGGACGGCGTGCGGCGCATGTCCGTCCCGGCGCTGGAACCGAAGGAGGCGCTGGCGGTCCTGCGCGCGACTGCGGGATCGGGCCGGATCGAGGAGGACGAGCAGACGGCCGGGCGGATGGCCGAGCTCCTGGGCCGCCATCCCCTGGCGCTGTCCGTCATCGGCCGCCACCTGCGCGAGCACCCCGACTGGGAACTCGCCGACTACTCGTCCGAGCCCCTCACCGCCCTGGCCCTCGAAGGCGGCGTGCGAGCCGCCCTCGCCGCCACCGACGCCAAGCTGCCCGGCGAATCACGCCGTCTGCTCAGGCTCCTGGCCCTGCACCCGCGGCGCCCGTTCACCGCTCGGACCGCCGCCGTCCTCGCCGGCCGCCCCGATGCCGAGACGCGGGCACTCCTCACGGCCCTCGTCCGCTCCCACCTGGTCGAGGAGAGTGCGGAGGGCTACCACCTGCCCAACCTGGTCCACGCGTACGCCCGGGAGCGGATCGGCATCGACGAACCGGCCAGCTGCGTCCGCCGTGCCGTGGAGCGCGTGTTCGTGCACCACTACAGCACGGGCGTGGTCGCCGTCTGACCCCGACGCCGTCCCGTCAGGGCGTCGCCGGTCGCCCAGGGCTCGTGCGGACGACGGCCTGGTCGCCGCGCGGTCCGAACAGGTGCAGGATCTCCACGGCGCCGGCCCCCGTCGGACCGAACCAATGCGGTTCCGCGGTGTCGAACTCGGCCACCTCGCCCGGCCGGAGCGTGTGTTCGCGGTCACCGAGGACGAGGCGCAGCTCGCCCGCGAGGACGTACAGCCACTCGTAGCCCTCGTGGGTGACGAGCTTCGGCTCGCGGGGCGCGAGGACGTGCTTGAACACCTGGACCCGGCCCGGGTACTGGGTCAGCGGCACGAGGACGCTGCCGTCGTCCTTGCGCAGCGGTGTGAGGTGCACCCGGGGGTCGCCGGTGGCCGGTGCAGCCACGAGCTGGTCGAGCGGGACGCGGTGCGCGCGTGCGAGGGGGATGAGCAGGTCCAGGGTCGGGCGCCGCAGACCCGATTCGAGGCGGGACAGCGTGCTCACCGAGAGCCCGGTCGTGGCGGCGAGCGCCTCCAGCGTGAGGCCCCTGTCGCGGCGCAGCGTGCGCAGCCGCGGCCCGATGGCGTCGAGGATCTGCTCCAACTCTTCGTCCACGCCGTCCAGTCTCCCCGCTTTTGCGGTCTTCGCAAAAAAGCTGGTCGGCGGCGGTCGGCCCGGCCGAGCCTGGCCGGGTTGGTACTCCCGGACCCGAGAGGCGGACCATGACCGCGACGATCACCCACCCCGAGCCCGTCCTGGGCGCGCGCAACCGCTGGACGGTGCTGGCGGTCTGCTGCCTGAGCATGTTCCTGGTGGGCCTGGACACCACCGTCGTCAACGTGGGCCTGCCCGCCATCGGACGCGGCCTGGGGGTCGGCGTCCGCAGCCTGGAGTGGACGGTGGACGCCTACACGGTCGTCCTGGCCGGCCTGCTGATCTCCTCCGGTGCGCTGGCGGACCGCTTCGGACGCCGGCGGGTGTTCCGGACCGGGCTGGCGGTGTTCGGCGCGGCCTCGCTGGCCTGCGCCGCGGCGCCGTCGGTGGGCTGGCTCGTGGCCGCCCGCGCCGTGCAGGGCGTCGGCGCCTCGATGCTCAGCCCGGTGGCGCTCGCGATCGTGGTGAACGCGATGCCGGACCCGCGCGAGCGGGCGCGGGCGATCGGCGTCTGGGCGTCGGTCTTCGGACTGAGCACGGCCGTGGGCCCGGTCACCGGCGGCGCGCTCCTGGCCGGGCTGGGCTGGCGGTCGCTGTTCTGGATCAATGCCCCGGTCGTGGTGATCGCCCTCGTGCTCAGCGCGGTGTTCGTGCCCGAGTCCCGGGGAGCGCGGGCGCGGCGGCTCGACCTCCCGGGGCAGGCGCTGCTGGCCGTCGTCATCGCGGCCGGCGTCGGCGTCCTGATCGAGGGCCCGCGCATCGGCTGGACCTCACCGGCCGCACTGGCCGCCTACGCGCTGGCGGCCGGCGCGACGGCCGCCTTCGTGCGGGTCGAGTCCCGTCGAGCCGAACCGCTGATGGATCTGCGGCTCTTCCGCAGTCCGGTGTTCAGCGGTGCCGTGCTGGGCGCGGTGGCCGTCTTCGTCGCCCTGAACGTCACCCTGCTGCTCAACACCCTGTACCTGCAGCACGCCCGGGGCTTCTCGCCCCTGGCCGCCGGGGCGGCGACCCTGCCGATGGCGGTCGGCGCGACGGTGTGCGCGCCCTGGTCCGGCCGACTGGTCGGCCGCCGCGGACCGCGGGTGCCCCTGACCGTGGCCGGTGCCTTCATCCTGGCCGGCGGCCTCTGCCTGGTCGGGCTCGACCGGAACACGAGCGTGGCCCTGCTGCTGGGCGCCTACCTGCTCATCGGCGTCGGCTTCGGCTTCGCCAACGCGCCGATCACCAACACGGCGGTCGGCGGACTGCCGCCCGCGCGGGCCGGGGTGGCCGGCGCGATCACGTCCACCGCACGCCAGGTCGGCTCCGCGCTCGGCATCGCGCTCGCCGGCGCCCTCGTGGCGCACGCCGGCCCGGCGGAGCTCGCGCACGCCTCACGTCCGGGCTGGATCCTGGTGGCCGGCTGCGGACTCCTGCTGCTCCTCACGGCCAGGGCACCGCGCTCCGAGGAGCGTCGTAGGATCCTCGGAAGCTGAGCGCGAGGCGAGGGGGACGTGATGGGCACGGCGTTGCGGACGTTCGAGGCGGCGGGCGGATGGCCCGAGGTCCGGGAGCTGGCGGCCGGGCTCGCCGAACTGGACGAGGCGGTCGAGTTCGCGGTGCGGTGGCACGGCGAGCAGCGCCGCCCGGCCGGGGAGCCGTACCTGGAGCACCTGTTGGAGGCCGTGCGCGTCC
>NZ_JBHWGD010000161.1:0-8673 GCF_042733235.1 Kitasatospora sp. NPDC059722 | reverse complement strand
GGGGGGGGGGGGGGGGGGGCGGGGGGGGGCGCGCGCCGGGGCGGGCCCAACGGGCGCGCGCGAGGCTCGGCCCCGGCGGCCTGGGTGTGCTGCACCGGCTCGGGGGCCAGCTCAGCGGCACCGCGCAGGGCGCGGGCGAAACCGTCCTCGAACATGTCGTCAGTGGGCATGGCGCAGCACCGCCTTCTCGGAGGAGGGGTTGGGTCCGCCGGTTCCGTTCGCACTTCTCGTCGTACCGGTGCCGGCCGTGTCCGTGGATCCGCCGAGGACGGCGTCGATGTCGTCGCCCAGGACCCCGCGCAGGCGGGCGAGGGCCCGGCGGCAGCGCGCGCGGACGACGGTGCCGCTCAGCCGAAGCGCGGCAGCCGTCTCCTCGACGCTGCGGTCCTCCCAGAAGCGCAGCACCAGCACGGCGCGGTCCGACGCCGGGAGTTCGGCGAGGGCGCGCAGCAGCGTCAGCCGCAGCGCCGGGTCCGGGTCCTGCACGCCGACCTCGGGGAACTCGTCGGTGACGCGCTCGGAGGCGCTGCGCTTGCGGCGGTACGACAGGAACGTGTTGACCAGGACGGTCTGCGCGTAGCCGCTGGGGTTGTCCAGCCGGGAGATCTTCCGCCACTTGACGAAGATCCGGCCGAGCGCCTCCTGCACGAGGTCCTCGGCGAGGTGGACGTCACCGCCGGTGAGGAGGAAGGCGGTCCGGTGGAGGTGCCGGGCGCGGGAGGCGACGAAGTCCGGGAAGTCCGGCCGGGGTGGCTCGGCCGGGGCGTCCGGATTCGATGATTGATCCATACCTTGGTAACGCGGTGGGGGCCGGGGCGCGTGACAGCATGATCGTCAGACGATCGTACGGATGTGCGTGCACCCCGAAGTGCGCACACATCCGTACGTCCGAGCCAGGGGTCGGGCCGGGTTCGGGCCGGGGTTCGGGCCGGGGGTCAGGTCACGGTTCAGGCCGGGGGACGGGCCGGGGCTCAGGCCAGGGCCAGGAACAGCTTCTCCAGCTCCGCCTCGGTCATCGGCGCACCGTCCTCGTCGGCCGCCGCCATGCACTGGCGCATACCGCTGGCGACGATCTTGAACCCGGCCCGGTCGAGGGCCCGGGACACCGCGGCGAGCTGGGTCACGACGTCCTTGCAGTCACGGCCCGCCTCGATCATCGCGATCACACCGGCCAGCTGGCCCTGCGCGCGACGCAGCCGGTTCAGGACCGCGCCGACCGCCTCCTCGTCCACCTGCATGTCCGGGCCACCTTTCACGTCGGCTGTCGACTGGCCAGTGTACCCGGTGGGGTATCCGGGCCGGGGCCCCGGCCGGCCACCGCCCTCAGCGCCTCGCCAGGCGCCGCTCGCCGCCGGCACCGGTCGCGTACGGGAGTTCGTAGTGCGCGAAGACGGCGGGCTCGTCGACGGCGGGCAGGACGTCGTCCGTGCCGATCGCGGGCGCCTGCTTGACGACGCTCTTCGGGAACGCGACCTTGACGTAGCCCGGTCCGACCACGGCCCCGTCCAGCGGGACGAAGACCAGCCGGCGCCCGGACATCACGCCGACCGTCACGGTCGCGAAGAAGGGCTCGTCGGTGGACGTCTCCACGTACACGGACTCCAGCGAGCCGATCCGGCCGCCCTTCTCGTCCACGACCGCCTGGCCGCGCCACTCCCGGATGTCCGCCATGCCGATCACCATGACCCGTCCGCCTTCCCGTCGACGACCTGGGACTCCCATCCTCCGCCGGAAGCCCCGGCTACGCCCGACGAGCGATCCGCTCACCCGAGCGGGTGACAGCACGGGCATGGAGTCGGCGGCGGGAGCAACACGGGGAGCACGGGCGATCGGTGCTCGCACGACCGCCGGTCCTGAGCGCGGGACCACCTACCGCCGGGCCCAGTCCGGGGCCCAGGTGGGGCCCTCGGGGCGGGCGTCCGGGATGGCGGCGAGGTGGGTGCGGAGCGCCCGCAGGGCGGGGTGCGGGTTGTCGCGGTGCCAGATCAGCGAGTGCGGGTAGACCGGGACCGGGTCGTGCACCGGGACGCGGCGCAGGTCGTGGCCGGCGGGCCAGACCAGGCGGGTGCGGGCGCCGGCCAGGGTGGCCAGGCCCGGGGTGTCGGCGATGACGTCGAGCAGCGCGTCGGAGCCGAAGTTGGGGCCGGTGCCCTCGATCGTGAGCCCGAACGCGGCGCAGAGGTCGTCGTAGTAGGCGCCCCACTCGGTGCCGGGTGCGCTGCCGGGGATCCAGATGCGGTGGCCGGCGAGCCCGGCGAGCGTCACCGAGCGGGCGTTCGCGAGGGCGTGGCCCGGGCCGGTGAGCAGGTCGTGGGGCTCGTCGAGGACGTGCGCCGTCGCGATCTCCTCGGGCAGCTCCCGGCCGGGGGCGAGGACGGCGCGGAAGGAGGCGTCGATCGTCCCGGCCAGGAGCGCGGCGACGGCGTCGTCGGCGGTGTGCAGGTGCACCACGTCGAGCTCGACGTCCGGGTGGGCGCGGTGGAAGTCCCGCAGCAGTCCCGACGGGGCGATCCGGGAGGCGATCACGTCGACGCGCAGCGCGCGGCTGCCCGGCCGCACCGAGGCGGCGGCCCGCTCCGCGACGCGCAGGAGCTCGCGGGCGTGGGGCAGGAACGCCTGTCCGTCGATGGTGAGTTCGGCGCCGCGCGGGGTCCGGTGGAACAGCCGCACCCCGAGGTCCTGCTCCAGCGCGGCGACGCGCTTCGAGACGGCCTGCTGGGTGACGGCCAGCTCGGCGGCGGCGTCCTGGAAGCTGCCCGCCGTGGCCGCGGCCACGAAGGTCCGTACGGCGTTGAGGTCCATGCCGCGAAGCCTAAGGGCACAACGGATGGTTGTACGGTGCCGGGCCCGCGGTTGTTTGATCCCTGGTGGGGCGGGCCGGTTTGATGCTCCCGGTCGCCATTCGGTTGTACCGCCGGTGGTTCCGGTCCGAGAGGGGTGCGCGGGGGATGTGGGGCAGGAAGTCCTTGGGCGGGCGGTCCTTGAGCGCGAAGGCGCCGGGGAGGCAGTCGCCGGGGAGGCAGTCGCTCGGGAGGGCGTTCGGCTGGCTCTGGGCCGCGTACGGCACCAGCGCGATGGGCACCCGGCTGGCGTTCGGGGCGTTCCCGTTCATCGCCGTCCACCTGCTGCACGCCGGGGCGTCGGCCGTCGCCGGGCTCGCGGCCGCGGGCGCGGCGGTCGGCGCGGTCGTGGCCGTGCCGCTCGGGCCGTGGGTGGAGTTCCGGCGCAAGCGGCCGGTCATGATCGGGATGGACCTGCTCCGCTGCGCGGCGCTCCTGAGCATCCCCGCCGCCCACGCGCTCGGGTGGCTCGGTTTCGGCCAATTGCTGGCGGTGTCGGTGGCCGTCGCGGCGGCGGACATCACCTTCGGGGCGGCCTCCGGCGCGTACCTCAAGAGCATCGTCCCGCCGGAGGGGCTGCTGGCCGCCAACGCCCGCTTCGAGTCGACGATGTGGACGACGACCGTCCTCGGGCCGCCGCTCGGGGGCGCGGCGGTCGGGCTGCTCGGCCCGGTCGCGACCGTCGCGGCGGACGCGGTCAGCTACCTGCTCTCTGCCCTCGGCATCCGGGCCATCGGCGGCCGGGCGGCGCGGCCCCCGCGCGGCGGCTCCGCGCGCCTGCGAGCCGGGGAACTGCTCCAGGGCTGGCGGTTCGTGCTCGCCAATCCGGAGCTGCGGCCGCTGTTCCTCAACACCGTGCTGGTGAACGCCCTGATCATGGCCACCGAGCCGGTGCTCACCGTCCTGCTGCTCGGGCCGCTCGGGTTCGCGCCGTGGCAGTACGGCCTCACCTTCGCCGTCCCGTGCCTCGGCGGGCTGGTCGGCTCCCGGCTGTCCGGGCCGCTGGTCGCCCGGTTCGGGCGGCGCCGGGTCCTGCTCGTCTCCGGGACGCTGCGGGCGTGCTGGCTGCCGGGGCTGGTCCTCGTCGGTCCCGGCGGGCCCGGGATGCTGCTGGTGATGGCCGTGGAGTTCGGGATGATCCTCTGCATCGGGGTGTTCAACCCGGTGTACTCCACCCACCGGCTGGAGCGGGTCGCGCCGGACCGGGCCGCCCGCGTGCTCACCGCGTGGTCGGTGAGCGCCAAGGCCGCGACGGCCGTGCTCACCGCGCTGTGGGGCGTGCTCGCGGGGGTGACCGGTCCGCGGACCGCGCTCGGCCTCGCCGGGCTGTGCCTGCTCGCGACCCCGTTGCTGCTCCCCCGGCGCGGGCGGGCGGCGGAGCCCGTACCGGCGGCGTCGGCGGTTTCGGGAGCTTCGGGGGCTTCGGGGGCTTCGGGGGTCTGAAGGCTGCTCCGGCGGGTGGTGCCGGGTCGTGCTGTCGGGGGCCTGGGTACCGGTCCGATGGTGGTGCCTGCTCCAGGGTAATTGGGGGGCTGGCCCTATCGCCCCGGGCTTGGCGGCGCGACTACCGTCCCTCGTGTACGGAATTTCGGACGACAGGGGGGTTGGACATGGGGTCGCAGCACCGGTACGTCGGGGCGGTCGTGGTCGCCGGGGCGGCCGCACTGGCCGTCGCGGCTCTCGGCGGCTGCTCGCCGACGAAGAGCAGCTTCCAGGACGACGCGACGGTCTCCGACCGGATCACCGCCGTCCGACTGGACACCGACGCGGGGAACGTCACCGTGGAGGGCAGGCCGGGGGCCACGCAGGTGTCGGTCCACCGGTCCGTCGAGTACGGGCACGGCAAGCCCGACGGCACCACGCGGGTGGAGAACGGCACGCTGGTGCTCGGCGGCTGCGGGGACGACTGCTCGGTCGGCTACACGGTCGAGGCCCCGGCCGGGCTGCCGATCAGCGGCCGGACGTCGGCCGGGGAGATCCGGCTCTCCCGGGTCGGCGAGGTCGCCGTGCACACGAGCGCCGGCGGCATCACGCTCGACGACGTCGGCGGGCCGGTCGACGTCCACACCTCCAGCGGCAGCATCGTGGGCACCACCCTGCGGGGCGAGCGGATCCAGGCCCGCACCAGCAACGGCGACATCCGGCTGACCCCGGCCACCGCGCAGGACATCACGGCCAGGACGTCCAATGGCGCCATCACGGTGACGGTCCCGGCCGCCGCCTACCACGTGAGCACGTCGACGAGCCACGGGAACATACGCGTCGGGGTCGGGGACGACCCCGGCGGTCGCTACCGGCTCGACCTCACCACGTCCAACGGCGACATCACCGCGGCGACGGGCTGAGGAGTCCCCCGGCGACGGGAGCCTCCGCGGCACCGAGGAACTCCTCGACCAGGCCGACGAACCGCTCCGGCTCCTCCACCCACATCCGGTGGCCGGAGCGGGCCAGCACCTCCAGCCGGGCCCGGGGGTGGCAGGCGGCCACGGCGCGGGCCGGGTTGGTGCCGATCATGCCGTCGAACGCACCGGCCAGGACCAGGACGGGCGTCGCGGCGGCGGCGAAGCG
The DNA here is from genome assembly GCF_042733235.1 of Kitasatospora sp. NPDC059722. Lineage (NCBI taxonomy): Bacteria > Bacillati > Actinomycetota > Actinomycetes > Kitasatosporales > Streptomycetaceae > Kitasatospora > Kitasatospora sp. NPDC059722. The sequence continues at coordinate 3,265 of NZ_JBHWGD010000161.1, read as the reverse complement.
GGCCAGCCGGTCGCGGAGTTCCTCCGGGGCGGCGGAGCCGGCGTAGAAGGCCTCGCGGTACCACGGCAGCGAACAGGCGTGCTCCGGGCGGTACTCGGCGGCGGTGTCCGCGGTCCAGGTGTGCCAGAAGAAGGGCAGGATGCGGCGCTGCAGCGCGGCCGGTCCGGCGGCGCCCGCACCGCCCTCGGCGAGCAGGCGGTCGGCCTCGGCGGCGTCCGCGTACCAGGGCTCGCCGGAGCGCGAGGCCCGCAGGGCCGCCAGTTCGGCCTCGTCGGCCTCGCGCGCCGCCCGGCCGACGGGTGCGGCGAGCACGGCCCGGCGGACACGGTCGGGGTGGGCGGCCAGGTACTCCTGCGCGGTGAGGCAGCCCGCCGAGTGGGCGAGCAGGTCGATCCGTTCCAGGCCGAGGTGCCGGCGCAAGGCCTCGACGTCACGCGCCTGGTGGACGAAGGACACGGTGTCCCGGTCCGCCGGTACGTCGGAGTGCCCGGTCCCGCGCGGGTGCACGAGCACCAGGGTGCGCCGCCGGCCGAGGCCTCCGAGGTCGCCGAGGTACCCCGGGGCCATCCCGGGCCCGCCGGGCAGGACGACCAACGGCTCGCCCCGGCCCGCACGTTGGCAGCTGATCCGGGACCCGTCGCAGGAGGTGTACGAGAGGAAGGTCGACATACGGCAAACGATCACACGCCGGGGCCGCGGCCGTCCCCGCGTTCCACATATTGGTCCAGACCAGCAGGCGGTCAAGGGCTGATGACGGACCTTCAGAGCCAGCCTCGCTCCTTGGCGCGGAGACCGGCCTCGAAGCGGCTGCGCGCGCCGAGGCGGGCCATCAGGGCGGCGGTGTTGCGGCGGACGGTGCGGACGGAGAGGGCCAGCCGGTTGGCCACCGCCTCGTCGGTCAGGCCCTGGCTGAGGAGGTCGAGCAGACCGCGCTCGTGACGGGTGAGTTCGTCGCTGCGCGGGCCCGGCACGGCCTCGCCCCCGGCGAAGCCGGCAGCGCCACCGGGGGCGACCAGCGGCTCGGCCGTCACCCAGACGGCCTCGAACAGGGCCCGCAGTGCGGCGACCACACCGGGGGCGGTGATCAGGACGGCGTCCAGGCAGTCCGGGTCCAGCGTCGCCGGGACGATCGCCGCCGTCCGGTCGAAGACCAGCATCCGGCGCAGCGGCGTGACCGGGACGGTGCGGATCTCGGCGCCGTGCGCGGTCAGAACCCGGGCGTAGGCCAGGCTCGGCTCGTGCCGGCGCACGCTGTCCGGGTACACCGAGCGCATCCGGATGCCGCGCGCGAGACCGTCGAGGGTGAGCCCCAGTGCGTTGGTGGTCGCGACGGCGCCGCTGGTCCGGGTCTGGAACGAGATCGTCTCGAACCGGTTCCCGCGGGCGAGTTGTTCGATCCGGGCGACGACGGTGTCCTGGCCGATCAGTCGCTCGGTGTCGCGGTGGCGGATGCCCGGTTCGGCCATGGCGTACTCGGTGAGGAGCCGGGTGACGGTCGTCCGGGTGCGGTCGAACTCCGCCTGCTGGGCGAGGAGTCGGGCCTCCTGGCGGGCCAGCAGCGCACGCAGGCCCTCGCTGGGGTCGGCGAGGCACAGCGGGCCGGGCTCCGCCGGGTCGGCGCAGCCGGTCGCGGAGCCCGCGGGCGGCGAGACGGCGGGCGGCGCGGTGAGTGGCTCGCTCGGTGGCTGGGCGGGCGACTCTGCGGACGATGCGGCCGGTGGGTCGGCTGGCGGATCGGCCGGCGGGTCGGCTGGCGGATCGGCCGACGGCCATGCGATCGGTTCCGGCCGTGTCCGGATGGACGGCCTGAGTAGCCCCGCCGCGACGAGCCGGTCCAGTGCGTCCCCGACCTGCCCGGCCGTCAGGCCCAGCCGCGCGGCGATCTCGGCGTGGTGCGTCACGCCCTCACCCAGCATCAGTCCGTACACGGCCCCGGCGTCCCGCCCGAGGCCCAAGCCCTCGTACACCCTCTGACCTCCCCCGATGTCCCCCGCTGGCGCGATCCTGCCACTGGCCGGATGCTGCCCGCCGGCGATCTTCCCACAGCACGCCACGGGCCGTCAGACTCTCGTCCGCCGCCAACCGCACCCTGGCGCGGCATGCCCGAAGGCCGTAGGAGGAAGTCCCATGTCCCAGCCCGCCTCAAGCCCCGCCCCCAGGCCCGGACGCGCCCTCCGGGTGCTGCTGGACTGGGGGCCGACGCTGCTGTTCAACATCCTCGCGCCGGTGCTGACGTTCAACGCGCTCAGCGGGCACGGCACGTCGGACGTCAACGCCCTGCTGATCTCCTCGGCCTGGCCGGTCGCCGACCTCGGCGTGTACTTCCTGCTGCACCGCAGGCTCGACGAGTTCGGGATCTTCACCCTGGTCACGCTCGTCCTCGGGGCGCTCAGCGCGCTCGCGTACAACACCACCGAGCTGATCTTCATCAAGGACTCCGCGCTGACCGGTCTGATCGGCCTCGGCTTCCTCGCCACGCTGTTCGCGCCGCGCCCGGCGATGTTCTACTTCGGCCGCAAGTTCGCCGCCGGCGGCACCGCCGAGGGCGTCGAGCGCTGGAACGGCCTGTGGGTGCACGAGGGCTTCCGGCGGGGCCAGCGGCTGCTGACGGTCATCTGGGGCGTCGCGTTCGTCGTGGAGTCGGCGCTGCGGATCGCGCTGACCTACGTGCTCTCGACCAAGGCCATGGTCACCGTGAGCAGCGTCATGCCGTGGGTGTTCCTCGGCGGCCTGATCTTCTTCACCATCACCTGGGGCCGCCGCCGCCAGGCCCGGATGCAGGAGACCCTGGGCCTGTCGGACGACCGGATGCCCGCCCCGCCTACCGCCTGAGTCGCCCGGCCGCCGTGGCGCGGTGGTGCTCGGCGTACCGGCGGAGCACCGGCTGGAGGTAGTCGACCTGCGGGCCGGCCAGTGCGGCGGCCTCCTCGGGCGTGGCGATGAGGGCCATCGCGTCGAACTCCGGCTCGACGCCGCGCGAGCGCTCGTCGGCGAGCATCGCCTCGAAGTCCTCGCGCAGCGCGACGGCCGAGCGCGGCGGGGCCAGGTAGAGGACGCCGACGTTGCCGTTGGTGGTGTGGACGACGATCCACCGGCTCAGCGCCCCGGGGTCCGTGTCGCGCCCCCTGCACAGCCGGAGTTGACGGGGGGGGTGGCGCGGGGGGGGCGGGCTGCCGGCGCGCTTTGGCTCACCACCCCTGGAGCTTCCCCGTCCCCCCCGCCCGGGGCCGCCCCCGGGGCGGTGCTGGGCGAGTGGGAGGGGGAA
>NZ_JBHWGD010000160.1:0-8765 GCF_042733235.1 Kitasatospora sp. NPDC059722 | reverse complement strand
ACGCCGACACGGTGGGAGCCACCAACGTTCTACGGGCAGGGCTTGTCCGTCGCAACGCCCGCCAGGGTTAGCGAGAAGCCCCCGGCTTCAGCCGGAGGAGGAGTCACGGCACTGGTCGCGTTGGATGAGTCCGCGGAGTCCACGATGGTGTCAGCACTGTCGGAGTGCGACTGGGACGTTGTCGTCATCGGGGGTGGGATCCGCAAGCCGGAACCGCTCTTGCCGCTCTTCGAGCAGGTCGTGAACCTGGTCCGGCGGTATGCACCGAACGCGGCAATCGCCTTCAACACCAGCGGCGGTGACAGCGTGGAAGCAGCCAAGCGGTGGCTTTGAACCCGGGCTGCCGGGCTGGTTGATCCGCGACCTGGGTCCCGCGGCGTGGCCAGTGGGTGTGAATGGGGGCTCCTTGTCGAGTGGCGACGGGGAGCGTCAGCGGTCGGTGGCGTCGGTGGCGCGGGTGCGCCAGTAGGTGGCTTCGGCGGGTTCGTCTTCGGCGTCGGCGAGTTCGGCCAGGAGCAGGAGTACGGCGGTGGGGAGGCCGTCGGGGGCGGGTGGGGGTGGGGTGGGGAGTTCGCGGGGTGCCGAGGCCGAGGGGCCACTGGGCATGGCCAGGACTTCGCGGGCGCGGGTCTCGTCGCCCAGGCGTTGGAGGAGGGACGTGTAGTGGACGCGGGCCCGGGCGGCGATGTCGGGGTCCTCGGCGTGGATGGCGGTCTCGAACCAGGTGGCGGCGTCCTGTTCGCGGTCGGGCATGCTGTCGACGACCAGGGCCAGCAGGAGGACCGCCTCCGGGTGGTGCAGGCTCTGCGCGTCCTCGGCGACCGGGCGCAGCACCTCCTCGGCGCGGGCGAAGTCGCGTAGGCGGAACAGGGTGCTGCCGAGGTAGCGGCGGACGAGGTGGTGGAGGTCGGGTCCGGTGGTCTCCAGCGCTTCGGTCAGGGCGTCGCGGGCGCGGGGGAAGTCGTTGCGGGCGCGCAGGGCGATGCCGAGGAGGGTCGTGGCGCGCGGGGTGTCGGGGCTCGCCGGGAGCTCCCGTGCGGCTTCCATGAGGCGGACGGCGGCGTCGAGTTCGCCGACTTCCAGGAGGTCCTCGCCGGCGGCGACGTAGGCGGGAACGGGGTCGTCGTCGGTGGCCAGGAGGTCCGCGACGCCCTGGGTGTCGTCGCGGTCCAGCAGGAGGGCGGCGAGCATGGCCCGGGCGACCCCGGTGACGTCGGAGGGCTCGTCGGCGAGCACCGCGCGCAGCAACTCCTCGGCACGGCCCTCCTCTTCGGTGCCCAGGAGCTGCGTGGCCAGGTGGAAACGGGCGAGCTGCAGGGCCGGGCCGCCGGCGGTGTCGACGGCGGTGCGCAGGTGGGTGAGGCCCTCCGCCTCGCGGCCCGGGGTGAGGACGAGGAGCACGCCCAGCAGGGCGACGCCGGTGCCCGCCGCGACGGCGTGGCCGGAGGCCATGAGTTCGCGCAGGAGCGCCTCGGCCTCGTCGGGGCGGTCGAGGTCCACCAGGAGGGTGGCGAGGTCGATCCGGGCGACCAGTGACCATTCGGGGTGGCCGGAGGCGACGGCCCGGCGGTAGGCGTCGACGGCCTCGTCGGGGCGGCCGACGGCGACCATCAGGTCGCCGAGGAGGTCGGCCGCGCGGGGGCCGAGGTCGGGGTGCGGGGAGCGGGCCGTCTCGGCCAGGAGGGCGGCCGCCTCGTCGGCGTCGTCGAACGCGGCGGCCGACCGCGGGTCGGGGACGGCGCCGACGAGCAGGAGGGCCAGGTCGACCCGGGCCTGCCAGGACCACACGTGGTGCCCGTGGGCGATGGCCCGGCGGTAGGCGTCGACGGCCTCCTCGGGCCGGCCCCGCAGCACGTGGACGTCGCCGAGCAGGTCGGCCGCGCGCGGCGCCTCGAAGCGGTGGCCGGAGGCGGAGACCTCGGCCAGCAGCGCGCACGTGCCGGTGTCGTCCCCGTCGCGGCTGTAGAGGACGCAGGCCAGGCCGTTGCGGCTGGTCATGGACCAGTCCCGGTGGTCGGTGGCCATGGCCCGGCGGAACCACTCCTCGGCCTCGGCGTACCGACCCTCGCCCAGGTGCCAGTGGCCGAGGACGGACATCGCCTCGGGGCTGCGGTCGGGGTGGCCGAGGTCGACGACCTGCCGCAGGTGGGCGAGGCCCTCGTCGGTGTCGCCGAGGAAGACCCGGGCGACGCCCAGGCACAGCCTGGCCCCGACCTCCACCCACGGCCCGCCGTTGGCGACGGCGAGCTCCAGCAGTTCCGCCGCCTCGCCGTAGCGGGACCGCACGATCAGCAGCTCGCCGAGCGCGCCCTGGGCGATCGGGCGCGCCTCGGGGTCGCCGTCCGCCAGGACCGAGCGCAACAGCTCCTCCGCCCGGCCGAGTTCACCCCGCCCGACCAGGAGCCCGCCGAGGCCGGCGCGGGCCATGCCGGAGATCGAGGAGGCGGCGGACGTGCCGACCGCCCGGGACAGGGTCCACGGCTGGTCGGCCGGCGGGTCGGCGGCGGCTGGCGCGGAGCGCAGCGCCGGGACGCGCTTGCCCTGCTCCGCTCCGCCGATGCCCGGTGTCCCGGCGAGCACGGCCGTGCTGCCCTGGCCGCTGAGGGCCTGGCCGAGCCGGGCGGTGGCGGACGGCGGCATCTGCTCGACGCCGTGCGCGAGCACCGCGGTGAGCAGCCGCTCGGCCTGCTCGGCCTCGCCGAGCTGCCAGAGCACGCCGGCGAGCGCGATCTGGGCCAGTAGCGAGATCTCCGGGTCCGGCGCACCGACCGCCCGTTCCAGGAGGGCGCGGGCGGACTCGTGCTCGCCGCGGCCGGAGAGCAGGCTCCCGAGTTCGGCCTGGGCCAGCTCCGCGACGTCCTCGACGCCGGAGTCGGCGGCGCGCCGGAGGAGCGTCTCGGCCTCGGCGAACTCGCGGCGGTAGACGAGGATCGTGCTGAGGACCAGGGCGGCGCCGGCGGTGAGGTCGTCGTCCGCGTCCTCGGCGACGACCCGGCGCAGCTGCTGCTCGGCGATGTCGGCGCGGTCGTGCAGGACGGCCACCATGCCGAGGGTGGCCAGGTCGGCGCCGTCCAGGAGTCGGGCGGCGAGCTCCCAGGCCGCGTCGTCGACCGCCTCGGCGTCGACGGCGGTGTCGAGGTACTCGGCGACGTAGGGGAAGACCTCGTAGCCGGGCCGCCCGGCGTCGTCGCGCGCGCGGACGAGCAGGGCGATGCCCGCCTGCGCGCGGTCGCGGGCCCAGGCGAGCGCGGTGCGGTACGGCTCGTCGCCGGGGTCCAGGTCGAGCTCGACGAAGCGCAGCCGGTAGCGGTCGAACAGCTCGCGCAGGGTCGGTTCGTCGAGCAGGACGGGGGAGCCGATGCGCGCCCAGTCGGCGGCGGCGCGGACCAGCAGGCGGCCCTCGGGGCAGCTCTCCGGCCCGGCCTCCAGGCGGGTCTCCAGGGCGGGCGCGGCGACGAGCATCTCGCCGAGGCCGCGCAGCGAGAGGTCCTCCTGCGGGTAGAGGTCGGCGGCGGCCTCGCGCTCCTCGTCGGTGAGGGTGTGCGGCAGGTGCACGACGGTGGCGCGGCGCAGCACCTCGCGGGTGGCGCGGCCGACCTCGTTCTCCAGGCCGGCGAGCTCCTCGCGGTGGCGGTGGGTCAGGGTGCCGACGACCAGGCAGGGCGGGTCGTGCTGGAGCAGGAGGTCCAGCGCGTGGGCGTCGAGCGCACCGGAGAGCAGGTAGTGGTGCAGGTCGTCGAGCCAGACGACGACCTGGCCGGGGGAGTGCGGCAGGCCGGCCCGGGCGAGCTCCTCCAGGTCGCGCCGGCCGCGCCGGGGGACGACGAGCCGGGCGGCGCCGTGGGCGCGGCTCAGGCGCTCGTGCAGGGTGCGGGACTTGCCCGCCTTGGACCGGCCGGCCACCAGGACGAAGCCGCCGGCGGCGAGGGCGGTGTCCACCTCGCGGTCGGCGGCCGGTCGGTCGAGGTAGGGCTCGTAACCCCTCGCGGTGTAGGTGGACTCGCTGACGCCCAGGTCGTGCGGGTCGACCTGGTCGAGCCGGGGCAGCTCGCCGGACGGCGCGAGGGGCACGGCGAGCAGCCGGGCCAGGCGGTCGCGGCGCTCCTGCTCGGTGATGTCGTGGACGAGCGCGGCGAGCGGCGGCCAGAGCCGGGCGATCGGGTCGAGCGACAGCGCGAAGCCCACCCGGCGGTCGGCGCGGCCCGGCTTCTGCCGGCGCCCGAGCACGCCGATCACCGCGTGCAGGGTGTTGTTCCACACCGGCGCGCCGGAGAAGCCGGGTTCGGTGGCCCAGCCGGTCTGCGCGGTCGACTCCAGCTGGAGCCAGTCGCCCTCGGCGTACCCGACGATCTCGCCGCGGATCGGCACGCCGCCGGTCTTGTGCTCGGCGGGGAAGCCGTGGGCGCGGAAGGTGTGGCCGAATACGTCGGCGTCGGTGCGGCGCAGCGGCGCCGGCTCGGCCCCGGGCGGCGCCGGGGCGTCGAGCTCCAGGATTGCGACGTCGCCGGCCCACTCCTTGGGCGGGTGCCAGCCACCGGGGAGGACGCGGGCGGGGACGGGCTCGTGCGCGGGCAGGAACGGGAAGCGGACGAGCACCGGGCCGTCCGGCGGCTCGGCGGGGGTGCCCGGGTCGACGACGTGGGCGCAGGTGAGGACGAGGCGCTCGGAGATGAGCGTGCCGCCGCCCTCGGGCAGGGGACGCCCGTGCGGCTGGATGCTGACGACCCAGGGCGCGCGGGCCGGGTTGGGCGCCACCGGTCAGCTCGCGGCGGCCGGACCGGACTTCCAGCTGAGTTTGACGTCGAAGTGGCCCTCGGTGGCGGTCTTGGCGATGACGACGCCGGCCTCGGCGTTGAGCTTGATGCCGAAGGACACCTCGATCTCCTCGGGCTTGAGGTGCCGCAGCACCGCGAGGACGGATTCGAGCGTGGGGCGGCACGCGGTGAGCGCGGCGTCGAGGCGGTGCGCGGCCTCGGCGATGCCCTCGTCGCTGCGGGAGACGAGCTGGATGCCGGGGGAGTCGTCGTCGACCTCGACCACGAGGGAGGAGTCGTCCGGTCCCTGGAAGCGCAGCAACTCCGGCATGGTGACCCCCACTTGGTGACGTCGTGCGGTGGTGCGACGGTCGCAGGATAGCGGTGGGCGGGGGTGTGGCGGGGGTGTTTGGCGGAGCCGGGGTGCCGCAGGGGTGGGCGGCGGGGCCGCGAGGGGGAGGGGGTGCGCGCGGGGTCGTGCGGTGGTGCGAGGGTCGCAGGATAGCGGTGGGCGGGGGTGTGGCGGGGGTGTTCGGCGGAGCCGGGCCCGCCGGCTCCGACTCGCTGCCCGAACGGGCCCCGGGAGCTTGGTCGTTGCGGGTGTCGGGTGGGCGTTCCGCCGCTACCATCGGGGCCCGGACGTGGGTGCGGCTGCGGGTACGGCTGGGGGTGGCGGCGTGGAGCGGGCCAGGCGGGAGATCGCGGCGGCGCTGGAGGCGGTGGGCGACGGCGAGGTCGTCGCGTCGCTGCGGGTGCTGGGGGCCGCATTGCAATGGGTGTGCGCCGAACTGCGCGGGATCGACGGCGGGCCCGGCGGCGCGTCCGCGCTTGAAGCGCTGTACGAGCTCGACGACGCCCTGACGGCCGGGGAGGGCCTGCGCGACGCGGTCGACGTGCTGTTCGACGCGGTGCTCGCAGGGGCGGCCGTCCGGCGCGACGTCGGCGACCTCGCGGACCGGCTGCGGGCGGCCAAGCGGGCCGTGCAGGCCGAGCGGGAGGCGCTCGACGAACTGGAACAGCGTGAGCACGAGTTGCGTCGCCGTCTCGCCGAGCTCACCGAACTGCGGCGGCAGGTCGACGACTTGCGGCGCCTGGAGCGGATCGTCTCGGCGCTCGACGGGCTCGCCCGCCAGCAGGAGGTCATCACCGCCCGCCTGCTGGCCCTGCGCGGCAAGGACACCGGCGTGGAGGACGTCCTGCGCACGAGCGCCGACCGGCTCGTGCGGCTCTCCGAGGAGCAGCTCGCCGCGCTCTCGCCGCAGACCCGCGACCGGCTCGCCCGCGCCCAGGACGTGGACGATCAACTCACCGTCGAGCAGCGGCGGTTCGAGGAGAGCAGTGCTCGCCTGGCCGAGGTGCGGGACCGCCTGGACAGCGTACGCACCCGGCGCGTCGAGCAGCTCGCCTCGTTGCGCCTGCACGCCCACGCGGACGCCGAACTGGCCCGGGCGCTCGCGCCGGAGAGCGTGGAGGCGGACGGCTCGGACGGTTCCGACGGCGGGGCCCGCTCGGCGCTGGTCGAGGCCGAGGCGCTCGCGGCCTCGCTGGAGACGAGGCTCACCCGGGTCGACGAGATCCTCGCCGGGCTGCTGGAGCGCCGTGAGCAGGCGGACGACGGTACGCACGCCGCGCTGTCCTGGGCGGACCAGTAGCTCAGGAGAGCGGCGGCACGTCCTCCCCCGCGAAGGTGATCGGCTCCTCGGCGGGCCCGTCCCAGCCGTCCGGTCCGAGGCGGCGCGCCAGCCTGGTCTCCATCGTCTGGAGCAGGCCGCCCACCGCCCGCGCGTTGCCGAAGTCGTGCGGGCGCGCCGCGCGTTGGGCGTCGAACCAGGCGGCGGCGCGGCGCGCGGCGTCGTCGGAGAGCCGGTAGCGCTGGGCCGCCGCCTGGTTGCGCAGGATCTGCACGAGGTCGGCGGTCGGGTAGTGGGCGAAGTGCAGGGTCTCGCCGAAGCGGGAGCGCAGGCCGCTGTTGGCGTCGAGGAAGCGCTGCATCTCGCGCGGGTAGCCGGCCGCGATCACGACGAGCCGGCCCGGGTTCTCCATCATCTCGCGCAGGAGGGTGTCGACGGCCTCCTCGCCGAAGTCGTTGCGGCCGTCGCCGGAGGCCAGGCTGTAGGCCTCGTCGATGAACAGGACCTTGTCGAGCGCGGAGCGGACCACCTCGCGCGTGCGCGGCGCGGTCTGGCCGACGTACTGGCCGACCAGGTCGGCGCGGGTCACCTCGACGACCTCGTCGGTGTGCAGGAGCCCGAGGGCGTGGCAGATGCGGCCGACCAGGCGGGCGACGGTGGTCTTGCCGGTGCCGGGCGGGCCGAGGAAGAGCATGTGCGGGACGGCGGTGCCGGGCAGGCCGCGGGCCTGGCGCAGGGCGAGGCGTTCGGTGAGGCCGGTGAGGAACTCGCGGACCTCGCGCAGGCCGACCAGGTGGTCGAGTTCGGCGAGCAGGTCGGCCGCGGCCGGGACGGGCTTCGGCGGGTAGGAGCGGTACCGTTCGGGCAGGTCGGCGGGGAGCAGCGGCAGGTGCACCTGCCGCTGGACGCGGCCCGCCCACGTGTCGAACAGGTCGTCGGCGAGCAGGCGCATCGCCCCGGCGTTGCCGAAGCCCTCGCGGGCGACGCGGTGCATGCCGGTCACGACCCGTCCCAGCAGCTCGCGGGTCTCCTTGGTCGGTGTGAGCTGACGTTCCGTCAGCATGCCGAGCAGGATGGTGAGGAGGGTCTCCGGGTCGTAGTCGGGGAACTCGATGTGGGCCCGGATCCGGCGGTCGAGGCCCGGGTCGGCGGCGAGGAACTCGCGCATCTTGTCCGGGTAGCCGGCGAGCACCACGACCAGCCGGTGGCGGTCGTTCTCCATGCGGGCCAGCAGTGCGGTGATCGCCTGCCCGCCGAAGCCGTCGCGCTGGTCGCTGAGCGCGTAGGCCTCGTCGAGGAAGAGGACGCCGTCGAGGGCGCGGTCGATCAGGGCGTTGGTCCGCTCGGCGGTCTGGCCGACGTAGCCCGCCACGAGGTCGGAGGCGTCGGCCTCGATCAGGTGCCCGCGGCGCAGCAGCCCGAGGTCGCGGTAGATCTCGCCGATCAGCCGGGCGACGGTGGTCTTGCCGGTGCCGGGGTTGCCGGTGAAGAGGAGGTGCTGGGTGGCGGCGTCGCGCCGGGCGGGCAGGGCGCGTTCGGCCTCGATGCGGTTGCGCAGGCGGTGGAGGTGGCGTTTGACGGGCGTCAGGCCCGGCATGGCCTCCAGGCGCGCCCAGGGGCTCTCGTCGTGCGGGGTGACGGTGGTGACCAGGCGCCGTTCGAGGACGGTGCGCCGGTCGAGCGGGGCGCCGTCGGAGATGAGCAGACGCAGGTCCTCGCGCCAGGCGGAGGCGCGGCGTGGGGTGCTCGCGAAGGAGCGCACGAGCGGTGCGAGTTCCCGCCAGTCGCCGATGCGCAGGTGTTCGCGGAGGCGCAACTGCTGGACCATCCGGTCGAGTTCGGACTCGTCCGGGTAGCCGACCCGGAACGCGCCACCCCGGGCGGGCTGGTCGATCTCGGTGCGCAGGAAGGCGGCGAGGGCGGGGTAGACGCGTCGGTCGGCGACCACCCGCTCGACCTCCTCCAGCGTGGAGCGGCGGAAGACGAAGATCCACCGGTTGCGGCCGAGCCGGTCCTGGGCCCGGTCGGCGAGGGCGCCGGCCAGTTGCCGGGAGGCCTCGTTGTGGACGAGGGTCTCCTCGGCCTGGATGTAGACGACGGCGGTGCGCACCTCGCGCTGGCGCAGCTGGCCGAGGTGCGTCATGACCGCGAAGGGGTCGGCGACGCCGGTGACGGGGGCGGGCACCGCGGCCGGGGCCGGGGCCGGCGGCGCGTCGGGGGCGAGCCGGAGGGCGCCGAGGGGCCCGCGCAGCCGCCGCATCGCGCCGGCCGGCCGCGCGGGCGCGGGCTCCCCGCCCGGCCGGGGGAGACAACCCCACAGCCCGTCAAGTGAGTACACAGGGGGTGGGTGAGAGGAGGAAACAATTAGCGGGTGGCCCAA
>NZ_JBHWGD010000159.1:7474-8909 GCF_042733235.1 Kitasatospora sp. NPDC059722 | reverse complement strand
GGGCCCCGGGGGGGTTCTCCCGCCGCGCCGCGGCGCCCCCGCCCCGCTTCCGCCCCCCCCCCCGCGCCCCCCCCGCGCGCCCCCGGCGAGGATGGTGACGCGGTGCAGGCCGATCGGGTTGGGCCGGTCGGGGGAGCGGGTGGCGAAGACGCCGGTCTCCGGCCGGGAGCGCTCCCCGCGCGGGCGGACGGCGAGCACCTCGCGGTCCGCCCGGTCGAGCCAGGTGAGCAGCAGGACCTCCTGCCCGGCCGCCAGGTCGGCGAGGGCGCGTTCCACCGCGGGGTCGAACGCCAGCCAGGCCTCCGGCCCGCCCTCGTCGCCCTGCCGGGGCGCGCCGGAGCGGTCCAGCAGCGGTGATTCCACCCGGCCGATCGCCCGTACCTCGAAGTGCCCGTCCGCCATCGCTCGCTCCCCGCTCGGTGGTTGTCGCTCCCGGTCCGTCCGATTCCTCCGATGATGCCGTGCGCGGCGCTCAGGCGCGCAGGAACGCCTCCAGGGCGCTCGCGAAGGCCACCGGGATCTCGTACATCGGGTAGTGGCCGGAGTTGGGCAGGACCTCCAGCTCGGCCTGCGGGTAGTGGGTGAGCCAGGTGCCGCGCATCGCCTCGGCGGTGAGGGCGAGGTCGTGCTCGCCGACGAACACCTTGACCGGCAGCGGGCTGCCCGCGACCTTGGCCGCGAAGTCCTGGGTGGTCCAGTCGGCCAGGTAGGCGGCGAAGGCCTCCGGCCGGGAGCCGGCCACCGAGCGGGCCGTCATCGCGTCGAGCCAGCGGGGGTTGGCCCGCTGCCCGGTGACGAGGTCGAGGATCGCCCGCCGGTTGGCCGGGTTCTGCGCGGCGCCGTGGAAGAGGTCGTACGCGTCGCCCTCCAGTGGGTAGGCGCTCGCGGGCACGGGCGTCACGCCGACCAGCTTGCGCACCCGGCCGGGCGCCTCGGCGAGGATGCGCTGCGCGGCCTTGCCGCCCATCGAGTGGCCGACGACGGAGAAGGTGTCCCACCCGAGCCGGTCGGCCAGCGCGAACGCGTCCGAGGCGATCTCGGCGAGCGTGAACTCGCCCTCCACGTCCAGCCGTTCGCCGTAGCCCCGGTAGTCGAGGAAGGCGTAGCCGAAGGCCTCCGGGTCGAGGTAGTCGAGGAACGGGCCCCAGGCGGCGCTGGTGCCGAACCAGTCGTGCAGGACCAGGACCTTGTGCTCGCCGGTGCCGAGGGCGCGGTGGGCGATCGTCATGCGGACTCCTGTCGGGTGGGGTGGAGCGTGGTGGCGGGCCGTTACCTTCCCAGCCCGGGCCGAAGTACTCCTGGGCTCCGCCGGGCCCTCCGGAGCGCCCTTCGCCGCGGGCCGTGCCGGTGCCCCGGCGGCGGCGTGGGGCGCCGGGCGCCGGGGCGGCCGCGGCGCGGGGGGGGGCGCCGGCGCCGCCGGGGCGCGCGGCGCCGG
>NZ_JBHWGD010000159.1:0-7464 GCF_042733235.1 Kitasatospora sp. NPDC059722 | reverse complement strand
CGGTGGGCGCCCGCAAGGTGGAGGCAGGAAGACCGTCCCCGAGGAGCGACAGGCGGAGAGCCATGCCGATCTACCAGACCGCGCGCTACCGAGTGAACGCCGAGGCCGTCGACCGGGTCCTGGCGGCGATCGAGGAGTTCGTCGGCTACGTCGCGGCGCACGAGCCCGACACGTGGATGTACACGGCCTGGCAGCAGAAGGACGACCCGACGCGCTTCGTCCACCTCTTCACCTTCGCCGACGAGGCCGCCCACCGGGCGCACGGCGAATCGGAGGCGGTGCGCCGGTTCCAGGCGGCCTACGCGCCGGAACTCTCCGAGGGGCCCGTGGTGTTCACCGACTACCGGCTGGTCGCCACCAACGCGGGCCGACGGGCGAGCGCGCCCTGACCTTCGGCGCCCTGACCTTCAGCGCTCTGACCGGCCGGGGTCAGAGCGAGTGGGCCACCGGGTGGCGGGGCTGGTAGAGGCAGAACTCCCCGCCGCCGTGAAGGCGAAGGGCGGTCTTCAGCCCCCAGCCGACGGAGGTGACCGGCTCGGTGAACTCCACCCCGCGCGCGGTGAGTTCGCGGACGGTGGCGTCGACGTCGTCGCACATCAGGAACAGCTCGTGCGAGGGCGAGCCGCCCGGGTGGACGGCGATCTCGGCCGGGGGCAGCTTGAAGACCAGCCACCCGCCGCCCGCGTCGACGTGCGGCCAGCCCAGCACGTCGCGCAGGAAGACGCGGTCGGCCTCCGCGTCACGGCTGTGGATGATCAGGTGGGCACCGTTGATCATGTACTCACGGTAACCGGTGTCGGCCCTCACTGCCTCCGCAGGTCGCCGGAGAAGCCGGCGACGACCAGGTGCAGGCTGCCGTCCTTGTTCCGCGTGTACACCTGGTCGTACGGCTCGGCCACGCACCCGCTGACGGGGCTCAGCGGGGCCGTGCGCAGGACGATGCGGTCGGCGGCGGCCGACGTGAGGTTCGCGGTGGCGTCGCAGCTCGGTGTGCCGGCGCCGGTGTTGTTGGTGATCTCGGCGACGGGCTCACCCTTCTGGCCCTGCCGAATGGTGATCTTGAAGTCCGCCTTCGTGCGGATCGCGGGGCTGCCGAGCTGGCCCGCCCAGGTGCCCAGGAAGTCCGCGGGTATAGCGCCCGCAGGCGTCGGGGCCGGTGTCGGCGTCGGGCTCGGTGCCGGTGCCGGGGTGGTCGCCGTGGCGGCCGTCGTGGCCTGACCGGCCGAGGAGGTGCTGCTGCCGCTCGCCGTGGTGCCGTCGGGCCGGTTCCAGAGGTACACGCCGGTGCCCAGCAGCGCGGTCGTCAGGACGGCGGCGACGGCCACGCCGATGCGCCCGAGGCCCCGGCCGGCGGGTTGCCGGTACGGCGGCGGGTAGGGCGAGGGAGGGGTGGCGGCCAGGGGCTGGGGCGGGGCCTGGGGCGGAGGCGGGCCGAACCGCCCGGTCGGGGGTGCGAAGGCCGGCGGGGCGGGCGCCACGGTCGGGGGCGGCGGCGCGGGGGCCGCGGCGGCTCCGTCCAGGTCCAGCAGCTCGACCGCCAGCCCCGCGAGCGACCCGGCGACCGCCGGCGGCAGCCATGCTCTCCGCTTCAGGCGCTCGGCCGCCCCGGGGTCGTCGGCGGCCAG
This sequence comes from Kitasatospora sp. NPDC059722, assembly GCF_042733235.1. Taxonomy (NCBI): domain Bacteria; kingdom Bacillati; phylum Actinomycetota; class Actinomycetes; order Kitasatosporales; family Streptomycetaceae; genus Kitasatospora; species Kitasatospora sp. NPDC059722. The sequence goes on along the minus strand of NZ_JBHWGD010000159.1, from coordinate 5,839 downwards.
CCACGCCCCCAGCCGCTCCGGGGACGGCCGGTCCGCGGGGTCCTTCGCGAGGCAGGCCGCCACGATCGCGCGCAGCTGCGGGTCCACCACGTCCAGTGGCCCGAGGTCGGGGTCCTCGTGCAGCACCCGGTAGATCATGACGTGCGCGCTCACCCCCGAGCCGAACGGCGCCTCGCCCGTCGCCGCGTACGCGAGCACCGCGCCGAGCGAGAACACGTCCGACGCGGGCCCGGCCTTGGCGCCCCCGGCCTGCTCGGGCGAGAGGAAGCCGGGGGAGCCGATGACGAACCCGGACTGCGTGAGCGCCGTCGCGTCCAGGGCCCGCGCGATCCCGAAGTCGATCAGCCGCGGCCCGTCCAGCGCCAGCAGCACGTTCGACGGCTTGACGTCCCGGTGCACGAGCCCGCGCCCGTGCACGGCCGCCAGCGCCTCCGCGAGGCGGGCGCCGAGCGCCCGCTCCGACGCCGCGGGCAGCGGCCAGAACTGGCGCACGGCCGCGCTCAGGGACGGTCCGCCGACGTAGCCGGTGGCCACCCACGGCCGCTCGCCCTCGGTGTCCGCGTCCAGCACCGGCGCCGTCCAGCTCCCGCCCACCAGGCGGGCCGCGGCCACCTCCTGCCGGAACCGCACCCGGAACTCCGGGTCCGCCGCGAACTGCGCGTGCACCGTCTTGACGGCCACCGTCCGCCCGCCGGCCGTCCGGCCCAGGTAGACCAGGCCCATCCCACCCGCACCCAGGCGGCGCAACAGCCGGTACTCGCCCACCTGCCGCGGATCCCCGGGCCCCAGTGCCTCCACGCCGCCGCTCCCCTCGCCGCCCCCGCCCACCGTCACGTCACGCCAGACGGTACCGGTGCGCCACCCGGTTGCGGGCCGGAGCTCCGAACATCCGCTCCGGTAACCGGACCTACGCGTTCCCGTCCAGCACGAGCGCCCACGCCAGGCAGCCCAGCGACGCCGTGCACAGCACCGCCCGCAGCACGTTGAACCGGGCCCAGCGCTCCTCGAACACGCGCCGCACGGCCGCCGGGTCCGCGATCCGTGCCGGCGAACCGGCCTTCTCCAGCTGGTCGTTGAGAGGGATGTTCACCGCCCGGGTCACGCCGATGTTCCCCACGTACAGCACCAGCGCCGCGATCGTGGCGGGCAGCGCGTCGTGCCCCTCCTCGGGCAGGTGCAGCGCGACGGCAGCCGCGCCGAACAGCAGCGCGCCGACGTAGCCGAGCACGAACCAGCCGTTCAGGATCGCGACGTTGACCTTCTGCATCACGTCGATGAACGTGCGGTCGTCGACCCGCCGCAGCGCGGGCATCACGGAGCACGCGTAGGCGTAGAACAGGCCCGCGGTCAGCCCGCAGGTGATCGTCGCCGCCACGAGCACGAGTGTGCGCGACAGTTCCATCTCGAAGGGCCCCTCACTGTGTGTCTCGGAGTCCCGGCGTCCCGATCCCTCGGCCACCGCTGACTCGGTCCGTCCCCGTGCGCGTCGATCATCGGGCACGAACGGGTGCCGGGGCCACCCCGGCCGCTCAAGACGCCCTCAAATGACAATCCGTCAAATCATGCTCCCGCATCTACACTTGGCGGCCATGGACACGCTGACCGGACTCCTGGACGGCCCCAAGGCGCGCGGGGCGTTCCTGCTGCGCTCGATCCTCACCCCGCCGTGGTCGCTGCGCATCGAGGACCGCGCGCCGCTCTCCGTGGTCACCATGGTCCGCGGCGACGCGTGGATCCTGCCCGAACGCGGCACCCCGCTGCTCCTGCACCCCGGCGACGTCGCCATCGTGTGCGGCCCCGAGCCCTACACCGTCGCCGACGACCCCGACACGCCCGTCGACGTGATCGTCGGCCCCGGCCAGCAGTGCTCGCGCGGCGGCGTCGACGTCTCGGAGACCATGGCCCTCGGCGTCCGCACCTGGGGCCACGGCAACGAGCGCGACGACGCGTCCTCCGTCGTCCTCTCCGGCACCTACCAGGCCGAGCACGAGATCGGCCAGCGCCTCCTCGCCTGCCTGCCCGCCCTGCTCGTCCGCCCGGCCGGCACCGCCGCCGACGACACGCTGATCCACCTCCTCGCCGCCGAGATAGGGCGCAACGAGCCCGGCCAGGAACTCGTCCTGGACCGCATCCTCGACCTCCTCGTCGTCTCCGTCCTGCGCGCCTGGCTCGCCGCCCCCGACTCCGGCGCCCCCGCCTGGTACCGCGCCCAGCACGACCCCGTCGTCGGGCCCGTGCTGCGCCTCATGCACGACGACCCGGCCACCCCCTGGACCGTCGCCGACCTCGCCCAGCAGGTCGGCGTCTCCCGGGCCGGCCTCGCCCGCCGCTTCACCGCCCTGGTCGGCGAGCCCCCGATGGCCTACCTGGCCGGCTGGCGCCTCGCCGTCGCCGCCGACCTCCTGCGCGAGCCCGAGTGCACTGTCGCCTTCGCGGCCCGCAAGGTCGGCTACAGCAACGCCTTCGCCCTCTCCGCGGCCTTCAAGCGCGTGCGCGGCGTCAGCCCCCAGGAACACCGGCGCCTCGCCTCCACGGGCACCCCGAACCCCACGCCGGGCTTCTCCGGCCCCGCCGAGACGGTCGTCCTGGCCGGCTGACGGCGTCGGCACTCCCGGTGACCGGACGGTCGCCGAAAGAGATCTTCGCGCGTCCTCGAAAAATCCTGGCGAGGGATGTCGAGAACGCGCGCCCGGCTCCGTCCCCGGGGTGGAAGCGACCACAATGGGTCGCACCGCACCGAGGAGAGACACCATGGCCAAGTACCTGCTGCTGAAGCACTACCGAGGCGCCCCGGCTCCGGTCAACTGCGTCCCGATGGACCAGTGGACGCCGGAGGAGATCTCGGACCACATCCGCTTCATGCACGACTTCGCCGCCCGGCTGGAGAAGACCGGCGAGTTCGTCGACGCCCAGGGCCTCGCCCCCGAGGGCATGTGGGTCCGTTACGACGGCGAGGGGCGCCCGGCGGTCACCGACGGCCCGTTCCCCGAGACCAAGGACCTCATCGCCGGCTGGATGATCATCGACGTCGACAGCCGCGAGCGCGCCGTCGAACTCGCCGGCGAGCTGTCCGCCGCCCCCGGCGCCGGCGGCAGGCCGATCCACGAGTGGCTGGAGGTCCGCGAGGTCATGGCCGCGCCGCCCACCATCACCGAGTAGCCTGCCGGGACGTGACCACCCCCATGGACGAAGCACTGCTCAGGAGCCTCACCCCGGGCGTGCTCGGCGCCCTCGTCCGCCGCGGAGCCGACTTCGCGGCGGCCGAGGACGCCGTCCAGGACGCCCTCGTCGAGGCCCTCCGGGTCTGGCCGGCCGACCCCCCGCGCGACCCGAAGGGCTGGCTGGTCACCGCCGCCTGGCGCAAGTTCCTCGACGCGACCCGGGCGGACGCCGCCCGCCGCCGCCGCGAGGACCGCGTCGACGAGGAGCCGCCGCCCGGGCCCGCGCCCGCGGCGGACGACACGCTCCAGCTCTACTTCCTGTGCGCCCACCCGTCGTTGACGCCCGCCTCCGCGGCCGCCCTCACCCTGCGCGCCGTCGGCGGCCTCACCACCCGCCAGATCGCCCGGGCCTACCTCGTCCCCGAGGCGACCATGGCCCAGCGGATCAGCCGCGCCAAGCGCACCGTCTCCGGCGTGCGCCTCGACCGGCCCGGCGACGTCGCCACCGTGCTGCGCGTCCTCTATCTGGTCTTCAACGAGGGCTACTCCGGCGACGTCGACCTCGCCGCCGAGGCCGTCCGGCTCACCCGGCAGCTCGCCGCCGTGATCGACCACCCCGAGGTGGCCGGACTGCTCGCCCTCATGCTGCTCCACCACGCCCGCCGCGCCTCCCGGACGGCGCCCGACGGCGGCCTCGTACCGCTTGCCGAGCAGGACCGCGCCCGGTGGGACACCGGCCTGATCGCCGAGGGCGTCGGGATCCTCCAGGCGGCGCTCGCCCGCGACCGGCTGGGGGAGTTCCAGGCCCAGGCCGCCATCGCGGCGCTCCACGCGGACGCGCGGACCGTCGAGGAGACCGACTGGGTGCAGATCGTCGAGTGGTACGACGAGTTGGCGCGCCTGACCGACAGCCCGGTCGTCCGCCTCAACCGCGCGGTCGCCGTGGGCGAGGCCGACGGCGCCCGCGCCGGGCTGGCGGCCCTCGCGGCGCTGGACGACTCCCTGCCCCGGCGCACGGCGGCGTCCGCGTACCTCCACGAGCGCGACGGCGACCTGGCGACGGCGGCCCGGCTGTACGCCGAGGCCGCGCACAAGGCGCCCAACCTGGCGGAGCGCGACTACCTGACGCGGCAGGCGGCGCGGCTCAACGCCCGCCTGCGGGGGTGAGCCGCCCCCGGCCGCAGGATCGAGCCTTCGTCGGTAATTCGGTTGACCTCGTGGTACGGGAACGATCCACTGTGGCACGGGACATCACGCGTCGTGAGTCCGGCAGCCAGGGGAGGCAGCAGCACCGATGGAGATCCGTTCCACGAGCCAGGACGACCACGGCGTCTTCCTCGACACGCTCTTCGCCGCGTTCGGACGCTTCCCGGAGACCCCGGCCGAGGACGGCAGCGGGGTCTGGTGGTCGGCCCTGGAGCTGGACCGCGGCGTGCTCGCCGAGACGTCGGACGGCCGTCCCGTCGGCACCGCCATCGCGTACTCCTTCGAACTCACCCTGCCCGGTGGGATCGTCGTCCCGGCCCCCGGGGTGTCGGGCGTCGGCGTCCTGCCCTCGCACCGCCGCCAGGGCGTGCTCACCGCCATGATGCGGCACCAACTCGACGACTTCCGGGCCCGGGGCGAGTTCCTCTCCGTCCTGCTGGCCTCCGAGGCGGGGATCTACGGCCGGTTCGGCTACGGCCCGGCGACGTACACGGGCCGCCTGACGGTGCCGCGCCACCGGGGCGCGTTCGCCGCGCCCCGGGCCGGCGCCGCCGCACCGGCGGGCTCGGTCGAACTGCTGCGGCGCGCCGAGTGCGGCGCCCACCTGGAGGACGTCTACGACCGGTACCGCCGCGCCCAGCCCGGCGCCGTGTCCCGGCCACCCCACTGGTGGGCCCGGGGCGCCGGTCATGCGCCGACCGCCCGGACGCCGCGCTACGTCGCCGTCCACCGCGGCGCCGACGGCGTGCCGGACGGGTACGCCAGCTACTCGGTGGGCGACCCCGACATCCTCACGGTCGACGAGATCATCGCCACCGACGACGCGGCCTTCACCGCCCTCGCCCGTTACCTGCTCGGCCACGACCTCGTCAGCCAGGTCGTGTTCAAGCACGTCCCGCCGGACCACCCGCTGCGCTGGCAGCTCGCGGACTTCAACGCCGGCCAGGTGGCCAACCACTCCGAGTGGCTGTGGGTGCGGCTGCTCGACGTCCCGCGCGCGCTCACCTCGCGCGGCTGGTTCGCCGACGGCGAGCTCGTCCTCGACGTCGACGACCCGTTCCTCGGCGAGCGCGCCCGCCACCTGCTCACCGTCCGCGACGGCAAGGCCGACTGCGTCCCGACGGACCGCGAACCCGACCTGTCCCTGGACATCCGCGACCTGGGCGCCGTCTACCTCGGCGGCACCGCCCCGAGCACGCTCGTGCGCGCCGGACACGTCCGGGCGCACCACCCGGGCGCGGCCGCCCTCGCCGACGCCCTCTTCCGCGCCGAGCGCCAGCCGCACTGCCTGCACTGGTTCTGACCTCCGGGCGGGGCGCGATCAGTGGGCCGGTGCGGGCCAGTTCGCCGGCAGTGAGTAGTGGGGGGGGGGGGGGAGCCCGCCGGGGGGGGGGGGGGGGGGCCGCCCGGGCCGCCCGCCCGCGCCCCGCGTGGTGAGTGTGGGAGAGATTCTCGAGAGAGGACATCCCACA